>JAQTRC010000020.1:0-16355 GCA_028712665.1 Desulfuromonadaceae bacterium | reverse complement strand
AACCTTAACCTTAACCTGTCTTTCCTGTCATCTCATCGACAATAATTCTTGCAGCATCAAGCTTTGCAAGGCTAAATGCCAATTCGCCGGTTCGCTGCAGGAGATCCGGGTCTGAACCGAGCGAGAGGATGTTACCCGCCACGGTTTCTCCCGTCAGTTCCCGTTCCAGTATCATGAAACAGGCATCCTTTTTAAGCAGCGCCTCGGCATTTCTGCGCTGGTGATCGTCCACTGCGTGAGGGTAGGGTATGAACAGACAGGTTTTCCCGCAGGCGCTTACTTCGGCGATTGTTGTGGCCCCTGCCCGGCAGATGATCAGATCGGCCCTGGCATATTCTGCGGCCATATCGCTGATGAATGGAGTTACGCGAGCCTCTACGCCGGCTGCCCGGTACGCAGCAGCTACCTCAACGCAATCTTTTTCTCCCGTCTGATGGACAATTTTCAGTTTAACCTCTCCCCGTTTCAGAAAAGGAAGCGCCGCCACCATTGCCATATTGATGGCATGTGCTCCCTGACTCCCACCGAATATGAACAGGTGGAAGCTCGGAGTTTGCTGCAGGGAGCAGGGGTTGTCAGAATCATCATTTCTCTCTTTTGTTCTCTGCTCTTTCAGGGCTATTGAGTCCAGTATTTGACGCCGTAGCGGATTACCGGTCAGAACTGTTTTCTCAACCGGGAAATACCTGGCTGATTCCTCCAGTGTTATGAAGACCCGATCGGCGAATTTGGCCAATAGACGGTTTGACTGTCCTGGGATCGCGTTCTGTTCATGGATAAAGCGGGGGATTTGCATCCCGCGCGCCGCAAGCACCATCGGTAGCGAGGCGTAACCGCCGACGCCCAGCACAAAGTCGGGGCGGAAGGCCTTAAGCACTTTTCTTGACTGGGCGTAGCCGTAGATCATCATCGCAATACCCTTGATCTGGCTGAACCCGCCTTTGCCACGGATGCCGGCTACCGAAATCAATTCCAGAGGATAGCCGGCTGCCGGCACTTCCCGCGCCTCAATACCGCGTTCTGTGCCGACGAAGAGGACCTGGTTGGCATTGTCACGGGCAAGGAAATTCTCGGCAACGGCGATGCCGGGGAAAAGATGGCCTCCGGTTCCGCCGCCGGCGATGATCAGCTTCATACTAAGCCACCTTCGAGAGCTGACCTTGTCGGCGTCGTCAACTTCACGACGTTCATGAGATGTATGCCTGCGCCGTTTTCTCGTCGCTGCCTGGTTATCATCTTGAAGGCCTCTTCAGCATCACTTTTTCTCTTCCTTAAGTTTGATCGGTTCAATATTAAGACCTGACGAAATGTTCAGCAGAATACCGACCGCGAACATGCTGATCACAAGCGAACTCCCTCCATAACTGATGAAGGGTAGCGCCAGCCCTTTGGTCGGAAGCAGTCCTGTTACAACACCCATGTTGACTGAAGCTTGAATGCCGAACAGTACGGCGATTCCTAGTGCCAGGAAGCGCCCGAAGGTGTCGGGAGCAGCCATCGCGATGCGTATGGCGCGCTGCACCAGCAGGAAGAACATGCCGATGATCACGATCACTCCGATAAACCCCAACTCTTCTCCAACCACAGCGAGGATGAAGTCGGTATGGGCTTCGGGCAGATAAAACAGTTTCTGTTTGCTCTCCCCCAGTCCTTGCCCGAAAACCCCTCCGGTACCCAGCGCCAACCATGACTGGATGATCTGAAAACCGCTGTTTTGCGGATCCTGCCATGGATCAAGAAAGGCCAGTATCCGCCTTTTCCGGTAGGCCACATTCATCACTAGAAAGTACAGAAACGGCAGAGACATCAGGAAGATGGAGAATATGTAAACCAGTCGCGTGCCGGCAACGAAGAGCATGATCATGGCTACTGCCGCCAGGGTAAGCGCTGCGCCCATGTCCGGTTGTTTTAGCATAAGCCCCAGAAGAACTACCAGGATAAGCATGTATGAAACAAACCCGGCGCCGAGTTGTTTGATTTTATCTTGTTTCCTGTCCAGGGAATAGGCCATGTACATGATCAGGGCGATTTTTGCAACCTCAGATGGCTGCAGATTGAAACCCGGCATCCTGATCCAGCGTGAGGCGCCCCCCGCACTGCCGCCAATGCCGGGAATCAGAACCATTACCAGCAGCACCATACACCCCAAAAGGATTGGAACGGCCAGTTTGCGCCAGAACTGGTAGTTGATGCGCATTGCGCACAACATTACGGTAAAGCCGATCAGAGCAAACAACCCTTGGCGTTTGAGAAAGAAGAATCCGTCGTGAAAGCGTTTGGCGGCCATGACCGACGAGGCCGAATATACCATAACCACACCGAAGCAGGTCAGCGCAATCGCCATCAGCATGATCATAAGATCGTATTCTTCCAGCTTTTTGAATGACAGTTTCATGGTTTCCCTACAACGCCTTTACTGCAGCAATGAATCTTTGAGCCCGTTCTTCATAATCCCGGAACATGTCGAAGCTTGAACATGCCGGCGACATTAATACCGTTCCGCCCGGTTTAGTTATTTCTGCTGACAGCAGGACCGCCTCTTCCAGAGTTGCCGCCTGGCGGATGTCTGTCAGCCGATCAAGTTCGCTCGCCATCCTTTCGGCCGCCTCGCCGATCAACACCAGATGGTGCACCCTCTCTCTAACCAACGTTGCCAGCGGGACGTAGGAGCCTCCCTTGTCCTTTCCGCCGGCGATCAGAGTGATCTCGGTGAAGCTTTCGAGTGCTTTGACCACACTTCCCACGTTGGTGGCCTTGCTGTCTTCGTACCAGCTGACACCATTGATTTCCCGGACGAATTCCATGCGGTGGTGCAGCGGTTCGAAACGGAGAATTGTTTCAAAAGAATCGTCCGCACGGCAGCCGAGCAGCAGGGCAGACGCCAGGGCGGCCATGATGTTCTCCAGATTGTGGACCCCCTGCAAGCGGATGGCGGCGGTAAGAAAACACTCTTCGCGTCCTTTGTGGCGATAGGTGATAACGCCCTCTCTGTAAAATATCCCTTCATCCAGTTCATGCAGACGGCTGAAGGGGAACAGATGCGCCTTCAGTTTTTGTGTCTGATTCCAGACCAGCGGGTCATCGCGATTGACTACAGCGAAATCGTCTTCAGTCTGGTTTTCGAAGATACGCATCTTGGCGTCGATATAGGCCTGATAGCTCGGGTAACGGTCGAGATGGTCCTCGCTCAGGTTCAACAGCGCCGCCACAGTTGGTCGAAATGAGTTGATCCACTCCAGTTGGAACGAGCTTATCTCCGCCACAACCCGGTCCACTCTGTCATGGGAATCCGCCATTTCGATAAGCGGATTGCCTATGTTGCCTCCCACAAAGGTGTGATAGCCGTTCTGTTTGAAAATTGCTCCAAGCAGAGTCGTAGTCGTGGTCTTTCCATTCGTGCCGGTTATTGCGGCTAGTGGTGCATTGATGAAACGCGATGCCAGCTCGATCTCGCTGATTATCTCTATTCCGGCCTGTTGCGCGGCTGCCAGCTGCGGCAGGTCCATCGGTACTCCGGGGGAAACCACGATCAGATCAGCGGACAGGAAGGTGGCAGTGTTGTGCTGTTCCAGCTCCCGAATAATATCGTATTCGGCCAGCTCCGCCAATGGCCCAGCTAGGGCGGCTTCGCTCCGCATGTCGGTGACGGTCACCCTTGCCCCCTTTGAGGCCAGGAAGCGGGCGCAGGCCACGCCGGTTTTGGCCAGGCCGACTACGAGTATGTTTTTACCCTTAAGTTCCGTCAATAGCCCTACCTCATTTTCAACGTCGAAATTGCCACCAGCGCCAGGATGATGGAAATGATCCAAAAGCGGACGATGATCTTCGGTTCGGCCACCCCTTTAAGCTCGAAATGGTGATGAATGGGCGCCATCCGGAAGATACGTTTGCCGCGGAATTTATAGGAGCCGACCTGAAAGATGACCGACAATGCCTCTACCACGAAAACGCCGCCAACTATCACCAGCAGTATCTCCTGTTTCGTCAGTACTGCGATTGTTCCAAGTGTTCCCCCTAGTGAGAGGGAACCGACATCACCCATGAAGACCTCGGCCGGGTACGAATTGTACCAGAGAAAGCCGAGTCCGGCCCCGACCATGGCTCCGCAGACAATTGCCAGTTCGCCTGCTCCGACGACCCTTGGTATCTGCAGATAGGCCGACAGGGTTGCGTGTCCGGCGATATAGGCAAAGAGCATGTAGGTGGCTGCGTTGATGGTGACCGGGCCGATTGCCAGCCCGTCCAGTCCGTCAGTCAGATTGACGGCGTTACTGGCGCCCACGATCACCAGGGTCACAAAAGGGATGAACCAGATCCAGAGATCGGGGTGGAATTTCTTGAAAAACGGGAAAAAGAGCTCTTCGCTGAAACCGGGTTTCAGGAACAGAAAAACTCCTACCGCTCCGGCCAGCAGAACCTGCCAGAACATCTTCTGCCTTGCGGAGAGCCCCTTAGGGCTTTTCTCCACGACCTTTTTGTAGTCGTCCACGAATCCGATCACTCCATAGCCGATTGTGATGAACATGACCGTCCAGACATAGTGGTTGGTGAGGTCGGCCCACAACAGGGTCGGAATTACGATAGCGGCCAGGATCATGACGCCTCCCATGGTGGGGGTGCCTTCCTTCTGCAGGTGCGATTCAGGACCGTCGGTTCGGATCACCTGGCGGGCCTGCAACGATTCCAGTTTGCGTATGATCCAGGGGCCGAGCAGAAAGCAGACCACCAGGGCCGTGATCATGGCGTAGATAGTACGGAATGTCAGATACTTGAATATATTTAACAGCTTGACGTTTGATGCCAGCGGGTAAAAGATATGGTAGAGCATGGGCTATTCCCCTCTGTTATTCCAAATGGAATTCTTCTGCATAAGCTTCTTGAGCTCTACTATTACATTTTCCATGGCCATTCCGCGCGAACCCTTGATCAGCAACATGTCCTCTTGTCGCAATGACCGATGCAAAAGTTTCGCAATCTCGGCGTGGCTGGTACAACGGAATATTGATTCAGCGGGCATATCGGACAGTATGGCCCCTTCGGCGGTAAAATCGTTCATCAACTTCCCGAGCAGGTAGATTCTATCGCTGTTCCGTCCTGCCACCGCCCCAACACCAAGATGCGCCTCGGCCTCATGCTCGCCTAGTTCAAGCATGTCGCCGAGAACAGCGATACGGTGCCCCTCAGCGGCTATCTGTGACAATGTCTCCAGGGCCGCCTTCGTCGAAGCGGGGTTGGCGTTGTAGCTGTCGTCTATGATTGTTACGCCGCTTAAATGTTCCAGCTTGAAACGCCCTCTGTACGGTCTGAAACTCTCCAGCCCTGCAGCAATTCCGGACAGTTCGACCTTTTCCAGCAGGGCCGCTGTCACAGCCAGAGCGTTGTAGACGTTGTGCCGGCCGAAGGCTCTCAAATGTACGGATATTTCACCTTTTGGGGTGACGATCAGGAAACGCTGCCCCTCCACTCCCAACCCTTCTATCTCCTTCGCACGGACTTCGCCCCGGTCGATGCCGAAACTGATCCGTCTGGCGGATGCGTTCTGGGATAGGGAGGCCACGCGCGGGTCATCGGCATTGACGACCGCCAGCCCGCCATCACTTATTCGATGCAGTAATTCACCCTTGGCAGCGGCCACCGCCTCGATCGTTCCCATGCTCCGCAAGTGGGCCGGCAGGGCGTTCAACACTATTCCGACATGCGGTTGGGCAATCTCGGCCAGGCGGTCAATTTCGCCCGGTTCGCTCATACCCATTTCAAATACCGCCCAACTGTGTTCCGGGCGGAGTTGAAGCAGCATCTGAGGCAGGCCGATCAGGTTATTCAGGTTGCCTGCGGTCTTGAGGCCATATCTGTTCTGTCCCAGGATTGTGGCCAGCATCTCCTTGACAGTAGTTTTGCCATTGCTGCCCGTGACGCCGATGGTCAATATTTCGAAGCGCTGCCGCCATGATGCCGCTAACTCTCCCAAAGCCCGCAGGGTGTTTTTTACAGCTATGCATGTGGCAGTGGCAGGTGCTGAATGCTCCTTCAGCCAGCTTTCATTGGCCAGCAGCGCAGTTATCCCCTTGCCGGCCACCTCGGGAATGAAGTCGTGCCCGTCGAACTTCTCGCCACGGAGTGGTACAAAGAGCTCCCCCGGTGCAATGCTGCGCGAGTCAGTCGAAACGCCGGTCACCTCACCGGTTGCATTGCCGATTATACGCCCACCGGTTGCGGCTACTATCTCTGTTAAGGTAAACATCAGAAAGTCATCTCCGCAAATGCCGCCGCCGCAACTTCCCGATCATCGAAATGATGCTTGGCGGTGCCGATAATCTGGTAATCCTCATGTCCCTTGCCGGCCAGCAGGATGATGTCGCCGGTTTTTGCCAGCCGTACGGCAAGCCGTATCGCCTCACGGCGGTTTTCCAGAATTGTGAAGCCTTTTTTCGCAAAGTTCTCAGTCAGCTCAGTCGGCAGATATTCGGGGATAACCTCACCTCCATCCTGACCCTCCCCCTGTGGGGGAGGGGATAAAGCGTGGTGACCCTCTTCCTGAGGGAAAGTGGGTATATCTATTATGCCTCCCCTGATCTGTTCGAGTATGCTGAACGGTTCCTCCGTTCGGGGATTGTCGGAGGTAACAATGGCCAGATCCGACATTCCGGCGGCGATCCTTCCCATTATCGGGCGTTTGCCTTTGTCGCGATCTCCACCGCATCCGAATACGGTGATGATTCGACCGGTTGCGATTTCTTTAAGCGTGGAAAGTACGTTTTCCAGTGCGTCACCGGTATGGGCGTAATCCACAAGGCATGTCACACCTCGACGGTTCTCCACACGCTCCATTCGGCCTGGAACGGTTACAAGGTTTTGAATGCCTTCGCTGATTGCATCCAGTGGCAGTTTAAGGGCAACTCCTGCTGCGGTAGCCGCCAGAATATTCGAAAGGTTGAAGCGCCCCAGAAGGCGTGAAGCAAAGTCAACATTTCCCCCTGGTGTTACCAGGGTGCCGCGTATGCCGTTGACGGATGAGTTTACGTCAATTGGACGCACATCGCAGTTCCCCTCGATTCCATAACTGATAACCGGACATGCGCAGCGTACGGAAATAAAAGTGGCATACGGGTCGTCCATGTTTATCACGGCATAGCGTCCAGGTTTCAGCTCCGTAGGTCGGAGCAGATCGGAAAACAGCCTGAGTTTTGCCTCCAGATAACTTTCCATGCTGCCATGATAATCGAGGTGGTCGCGTGTAAGATTGCTGAATATGCCGATATCAAAATGGCATCCATCGACCCTTTTCTGCTCAAGAGCGTGTGAGGATACTTCCATCACGAACGCTTGCGCCCCGGCCTCTTTTAACCGTCTGAAGGCCGTCTGAAGTTCTGTCGATTCCGGTGTGGTGTGGGAAGCCTCTATGGTTGTACCGCCGAAGCGGTAACTGATTGTGCCGAGTACCGCAACCGGTAAACCGGCTGCCGACATGATCGCCTCTATCAGATAGGTGGTTGTTGTCTTGCCGTTAGTGCCGGTTATGCCAATCAACGGGAGAGAAGCGGTCGGGTCTCCATTGTAGACGGCCGCCATACGGCTCATAAAGGAGCGGCAATCGGTAACTTTTACCCAGGGGATGCCTTTGGGCGCATAGGAGGAATCTTCCAAGACAACCGCCGCTGCACCCGCCGCCAAAGCTTTTTCTATGAATAGGTGACCGTCTGCCGACATGCCGCGCTGGGCGAAGAATAATGAACCGGGCAGAACCTTGCGTGAATCACAGGTAAGTGAAGTGATGCAGACAGAGGCGTCGCCATTAAGATCAAAATCGCCAAGTTTTTCTAGTAACTCACCCAGAGTCATGTTCTCTCCAGTAATAACGGAAAAACCTGCCAATTAGCGGGCAGGCATTATCACTTCAGGCGGAAGGTAAAAACTTTATCCAGACTTCGTCCGTCTCCCTGATTTTTTTCCCGGGCGGCGGGTTCTGCTGGGCGGCCCGACCGCTTCCAATCAATCTGATGTTGATATTACGTTTTCCCATGACTTGCAAGACTCGCCGCATGCTCAACCCTCTAAAATCGGGCATCAAGGCCCCTTCGCTCGACGACTCCGGAACATCCCCTGCTGTTATCGATTCGCGAGCCGGAGGGGGAGAAGCTGTTGCCTTAAAAGGTTTAATCCTGTTATGTGCGGGTTCGGTTGATTCTATTTTGAGATAGGCCAGCGTGTTCTGCGCGATCTCACGAAAAGCGGGAGCGGCGACAGCTCCTCCATATTTGATTCCTTGAGGTTCATCAATTATTACAGCGATAGTCAGTATTGGTTTCTCGGCAGGGACAAATCCGACAAAGGAGCCGATTCGTTTGGTCGGTGAATAAGTGTGGGTGACCGAATCCGCTTTCTGCGCCGTCCCGGTTTTTCCGGCAACGCGGAAACCATCCACCGCAGCTTTTGTGCCGGTTCCACCTTCACCGGTGACGGTTTCCATCATTTTTGTCACTTTTCTTGAGGTTTCGGGAGATATTACACGCCGGACCATGTGTGGTTCGAAAGCTCTAACTTCTTTGCCGCTGTCGTCAATAATCCGCTCGACCAGATATGGCCTCATCAGATTGCCGCCATTTGCTATCGCAGAGACTGCCGAAACCAGTTGGATAGCCGACAGCGAAACACCCTGTCCAAAGGAAATGGTTGCCAGGTCGACTCCGTACCAGTGGCGCTTGAGGTTTCCTGTGGATTCACCCGGAAGATCAATCTCGGTGCGTCTGCCAAAACCGAAGTTGCGCAAATAGCTGGACAGTCTTTCTTCCCCCACCTTTATGCCGATCTTCGCGGCGCCGATATTGCTTGAATACTTTATTATTTCCGAGACTGAGAGTCGTGATTGTGGATGGTCGTCATGTATGACTCGATCCGCAATCTGGTATGTGCCATTTTCACAGTTAAAAGCATCAGTCGCTTTAATTGCACCGGAATCCACCCCTGCAGCAATAGTAAACACCTTGAATGTCGAACCGGGTTCGAAACTATCAACAACCACACGATTGCGAAGCTGGGCAAGCGAGTATCGGGAATAAGCGTTCGGGTTGAAGGTGGGGTAATTTGCCATAGCAAGAACTTTGCCCGTATTCGCTTCCATGACAAGCGCCATGCCGCTCTTGGCCCTGTTCTCAACTACCGCCTTTGTCAACTCTTTCTCGGCGATAAACTGAATGGTCTTGTCCAGGGTGAGAACAATATTCTTTCCCGGCGAAGAGTCCTTTATTTCGGTTGTCTTGACACCAACATTTCTTCCAAGAGCATCCCGCTCGGTAATGATGTAGCCGGTATTCCCCAGGATTGTTGTGTCATACTTGAACTCAAGCCCCTCCAGACCATTAGGGTCCAGGCCTGTGAATCCGATCACGTGCGCTGCCGTCTCAAGATTGGGGTAAAAACGTTTGGATTCCGGAACAAAGCAGATGCCCGGCAATTTCATGTTTCTGATGCGAGTGGCTTTATCCGGCGCCAATCCTCGTTCGATCCAGGTGAAAGATTTGTTGCCTGAAAGTTTCGCAAACAACTCGTGCCTGGGTACTCCCAAAATCGGGGCAAGCAGTGCTGTAGTGCCTTCAACATCCTTTATGCGTCGCGGTTCGGCGTAGCAGGAGTCCATATGGATGGATTCGGCCAGCGGAGTTCCGTTGCGATCAAGTATGCTGCCACGGGCCGGGGGGAGGTCAACTCTTTGCTGATGCTGTTTTTCTGCCTTTTTGACGAGTTCTTCATGTTTGAGTATCTGGAGGAAGAAGGCGCGTCCAACCACTGTCAGGAATAACAGGCCGAATACCGTCCCGATCATAATGATCCGGACACGCGCCCATTTTTCCCGATCGTCTTTCATCGTACCTGAATAATCTGCTGCTCGGTCGGTAGCGACATCCCCAACTCATTCCTGGCGATAGCCTCTATGCGACCGGGCGTTTTAAGAGTAGCCGCTTCCAGATTGAGACGCTTCTGCTCCTGCTCAACCTCTTTCAGTTGACGGCTCGTTTCTGATACCTGAAGGTTCAGCTCGACCAGCTTGAAGCGCGACCAGACGTGGAATACTGAAACAACGGTAAAAAGGAACATACAGATCATAAGGTACTTGAATATGTCGATGCGGTGGGGTGCCAGCTCTGCGGCGCCGAAGTGTCCCGAAGCAGCTACTTTGCCATAATCCACTCTTGCATGTGCCATCGTTTACCTCCTGTTACAATATACTCTCCCACTCCCCGATCATCCTCCGTTGGGAGGAGGGATAAAGTCTCCACCCGGCGGGGCGGGGGAGGTTGGAGGGGGGAAAGTGGTTACAGCTTTTCCACAGCCCGCAATTTTGCGCTGCGTGCCCGCTGGTTGCTATCGATTTCCTGCTGCGTCGCAGTGACCGGCCTGCCGGTCAGAATCTTCACCCTCGGTACTTTGAGGCAGACACATACCGGCAACTGGCGCGGGCAGGTACACCCTTCTGCGTACTCCCGGAAAATGTGTTTAACGATCCGGTCTTCCAGTGAGTGAAACGATATAATCACTCCCCGCCCGCCCGGTTTCAGGAGGTCAAGAGCTGCCCGCATGCCTCGCTCCAGACTTTCCAGCTCATGATTGACCGCTATCCGCAGTGCCTGGAAAGTGCGTGTAGCCGGATGGATCCGCTCGTCCCATTTGGCTTTTGGAACCGCCCCCTTGATGATATCAACCAGTCTGAAGGTGGTCGTTATCGGCGATTCTGATCTTTCCCTGGCTATAAATGACGCTATCCTCTTGGCCCACCGTTCTTCGCCATATTCGCTGATAATGCGCTCCAGAGCTGCTTCCGGAAGGTCGTTGACCAAATCAGCGGCAGTTTCTCCGCTGCTAAAGTCCATGCGCATATCCAGTGGGGCGTTCTGCTGAAAACTGAATCCCCGCTCTTTGCTATCCAGCTGATGTGACGAAACCCCCAGGTCAAAGATGAAACCATCCAGCGCTGATATGCCGAGAGTATTCAGCTGCCCGGCGACTCCGGCGAAGTCACCATGTATCAGATTGAGACGTTCAGCATGCGCCGCCAGCCGCTCTCGGGCTGCTGAGAGCGCTTCCTGATCGCGATCGACGCCAATCAGTCTTGAGCCGGGTGAATTTTCAAGGATCAGTGCGGCATGGCCACCGCCGCCAAGGGTTCCATCCAGATATACAGCATTATTCTTGAGAGCCAGAAACCGTACAACCTCCTCTGGCATCACCGAGAGGTGCCGAAATGCTGTCACTAGAGGCCGAGCTCTGCGGCAGCTTCAGTCCCGCTCGGGAAATTCTTGACATCCTGGGCGCGAACCTTGTCCCACTCAGCCAAACTCCAGATTTCGATCTTGTCCATAGTCCCCACGAACTGAATTTCCCTGTCGAGTGCAGCACTTTTGCGAAACGGCGGCGGAATCAGGAAACGCCCCAGCTTGTCTGCGCAGCACTCCTGTGCAGGTGAAATGATGGTGCGCAGAATGCTTTTGCGCTGTTCGGATGTGAAGCCTTTGCTGACGCGGAAATTTTCTTCAAATTGGAACCACTCCCTGTAAGGAAAAATCAGGAGGCCGGAGCTATGCACACCGCAACCCAGATCGACCGGAACCGAGTTGGTCAGAAAAAAGCGCTCGTCGCCATGTGACTCAAGCAGGATTTCCCTGAACCTTGCCGGAAGACTGGTGCGCCCTTTGGCGTCTATGGTCGTCTCGAAAATTCCTCTGAACATAACCTTCTCGTTGGTATTATTTTCCACAATGTACCACTTTTTTCCACGATACGGGAACTTATACCTACAGTCAATGCATGTGTCAAGATAAAATATGAACATTGCAGGTAAAAATGTAGGTATGGAGTACTTCTTTTTTTTGTCTGTTTCGGAGATTACTCTGCGGGGGAGGGGGGGAAATGCCAGTATGGTTTTGTCTGGCTACCTATCGGTTGGAGAGCCTGTTTCTGGTTCACAAAAAAGAGATTCTTATCGCAGCAGGCGAAGAGGCCAGGGATCCCTATCTGATTCAGCATAGGATTCGTCAGCTCATTTTCTTACACGAGATTTCCCGCCAAACCACCAAGCGTCTCCAGCGCCTGTTCAACCTGCTCCGACCAGATAGCAGCATTGAGCCGGAGGCAGTTTCCATACTTGTCGCCCAATGTAAATATCTGGCCGGGGGCGATGCTGATTCCCTCTTTAAGGGCAGCTTCGTAGAGCTTGAGAGTATCGATTTCTTCCGGCAACTCTACCCAGACGACAAATCCGCCTTCCGGCCGGCTTACCCTTGTACCGAGTGGGAAATGTCTTCCGACCGCGTCCCGCACCTGGTTGACCTGACGGGAATAAACCCGGCAAATCCTGCGCAGGTGGTGGTCGTAACCGCCGTTCGTCAGGAACTCGGCAACGGCAAGTTGTGTTGGAGTAGCCGTAGCGATATTGAAGAGAGATTTCAGCTGTATTATCTTTGACCTGAATTTACCGGGGGCAATCCATCCAATACGATAACCTGGCGCCAACGTCTTTGAGTATGAAGAGCAGTACAATACCATTCCCTTTTCATCATATGTCTTTAGTGCAGTGGGACGGAGAGCGCCAAATGCCAGGTCTCCATAGACGTCGTCTTCGATCAGGGGGATCTCGTGTTTTGCCAGAAGTTTAACAAGTTCTCGTTTTTTCTCATCGGGCATGAGGCTCCCGAGAGGATTGTTAAAATTTGATATGGCGATACAGGCGTGAACAGGGTTGTGTCTGATGGCATAGCTCAAGACATCAAGGCTCATCCCTTCCTTGGGAGTTGAAGGTATTTCAAGCACCTTCAGCCCCATCCACTGGATGAAATTGAGAAAGGTGTAATATACTGGGGAACCGATTGCGACGGTGTCTCCAGGGCGGCAGATTGCCTGAAGAGACATCGAAATAGCCTCTACGCATCCGGAAGTTATGACTATGTCATCGGCAGATAAAGAGCAGCCGGAGCCAAGCGACCTTTTGGCGATTTGTGTGCGGAGTCGCTTGGTTCCTTTCGAGGCAGAATATGAAACGCTCTGAACCGGAAAACGGCGTACCTCCGAAGCCAGGATCCTGTTCAGCTTATCTGCCGGAAGAAGATCGTAATTGGGGATGGCGCCGCCGAGCGGAACAAGTGAAGCGTCAGTGATATTGCGCATCACCCGCAATGTGACATCATTCTGAATAACAGGATGCGGCGTAACCTCTGTCGCCTCAATTTCTTTTCCAGGGCGTTCTCTCAGTTCCGGAATGGAGGATCTTACATAATACCCGGACTGTGGCCTTGCTTCGATCCTGCCGAAGTTTTCCAGATTAGCATAAGCCTCCATTACCGTATTGGCGCTGACACGCATCTTTTGACTCAAGTCTCTTATCGACGGAACCCGCTCCCCAACCCGGTACGTGCCGTCGTCTATCATTCCGCAGATTTTTGCTGCGATCTCTTCGTACAGAAGTATCTTCCCGTTTTCCATCTTCCCGCTGGTTCTCATGACGCCTCCGTTATCTCTGGTTTTTCTAAATGTTATGTAACTACTCAGGTGTTAAGGCTGAAGGCTGAGGGTTATTCAAAAACAATTCTGCACGACTATTGTTTATGCTCTCAGCACAAAGGTTATACCTTCAGTCTTCAGTCTATCAACCTGAGTAAGTAACCACTTTACTCCATTCAGACGTTTGATACAGATACAATTATACACATTTTTGATGGTATCAATTTTAAAAAATTGGAACTGTTACCCAAAACTATCTCAACTATTGCGTCTGTATTTTAAAGAACAGAAGAACTAGATTGTGAACACGATATCGTTCATTTCAAACTCCAGCAAAAGAGGTGCCCATGGAAACAGGTAAGCTTTTACATTACGGACGCCGAACCGTCTGCATTTTGTTCGCAACACAGAGTCTGTTTTCGGCCGGATACGTGATGCTGTTTACCGTCAGCTCCATCCTGGCGGTTAGATTGGGGGGGAGCATGGTCTGGACCGGAGTTCCCATCACCATCATACTGGCCGGAGCGGCGCTTGGCGCCTGGCCGATCGGGCGGCTCATGGGTCGCCATGGACGGCGACTCGGGCTGTCGTTGGGGCAACTGTGCGGGATCGCCGGCTCGCTGATGGCGGGGACGGCAATTCTGTACGGAATGCTCGGCCTCTACCTTGTAGGGCTATTTTTTATCGGAATCGCACGCGGGTCGCTGGATATGGGGCGATATGCAGCTGCCGACGCCAATCCCCCCCATCTGCGTGCACGTGCGATCAGCCTGGTTATATTCGGCAGCACGGTCGGCGCGTTTATCGGCCCTCCCATTTTGAAAACTGTCAGCCGTTATGAGCTGTCCCACGGATTACCTGCCATGTCTCTGCCATGGTTTGTGATGGCCTTTGTTTTGTTGTTATCCTTTGTTCTTGTCTTCGGTTTCTTAAGGCCCGATCCGCTTGATATCGCAAAACATATCGCCGCAAATGCAGGCTCTTCCCATCAGGAAACTTCAAACGGGCGCACCTACAGGGAGATAATCCGGGAGAGGCGCTTTATTCTGGCGGTCATTTCCATCACTTGCGGGCATCTGGTGATGTATCTTATCATGACCGTCACCCCGGTATTCATGAATGAATGCCATCATGCCATCACCTCCATATCATGGGTAATTGTTGCCCATATGTTCGGGATGTATGGCCTCTCATTTGCGGTCGGCTGGTTTATCGACAAATTCGGTTGTTCGGCAATGATCGTAGCAGGGTGCATAATGCTGGTTGCTTCCTGCCTGATGGCGCCTCTGAGCAATGGAGTATTCTGGCTTGCCCTGGTGCTCTTCCTGGTCGGTCTGGGATGGAATTGCTGCTTCGTGGCGGGATCAACCCTGTTAAGTGAAATGCTTCTGCCTGTCGAGCGTGGCCGTGTACAGGGGCTGGTCGATACGCTGATCAACTTCGCCGCAGGGGCGGGAAGTCTCGGCAGCGGTTTTTTGTATGCGGCGATGGGCTATAATGTCACGCTCTGGATCAGTCTTTTCGTTTCGCTGATTCCATGCTTTATCGTCTGGAGGACGTTTCAGAAAGCGTCCAGATTTCAACCGGTTCCTCTTTTGTCTGAAGATTGAGGATTAGTATCAAATAAAAAGGAGAGAAAAATGCTACCAGAACCGCAACTTAAAGCCTTTGGGAATTTTTATGACTCTGCCCGCCACAACGAAATTCTGGAATCTAAGACCACATTGCTTCTGCATTTGGCGGCTTCAATGGCGATTGGATGCATCCCCTGCATGGAATATTATCTTCCTCAGGCGGAAAAAGAGGGAATTACGGCTGCCGAGATCGGCGCTGTTCAGGCGGTGGTGATGACTGTAGCCGCTGGGCGGGTCAATGCCCAGCTTCGTCAGGTCGAAAAGAAAATTGCAGAAGCTAAAACCATGTGAGGCCACTACCGTCCGAATCAAATCTTAAAGTGAAACAGGGATTATGCAGAAATAGAGTCTGAGGTATTCAAACAGGAAAGGAGGTGATCAAAATGTTGAGGAAGAGATACCAACTCAGGGGAATAGCCCACTGCAAGGAAGGGTGTTGACTCAGGTCCCGGGCATGACCTTAAACTGCCTATTTTGTCACATCCAGGAGGCATAGCTCAAAGTGTGGCGCATCACCTGGAAGAGGCAGAGCTGTATTTCGGAATTGCCCCTGGTTTTCCTCCAACACCCCTCGTATATCTTGTAACTGATAGTCTCAATGTTGCCGTCATATATGGCAGATTTGTTAATCATGACAGTTTTTGCTGACGGTTATTACTTCGCCAACGCAATTTCCCTTTCCATTTACCACAGTACAATCAATGGTTGCACTCAAAGTGTGCGTTAATTTTCTCTGGCACGTTAGTTGCGTTTACTCTTCCTCTCAAGAGCTGAACAGAGTTGAGCTTTCTACAAAATTTGAGCTCTTTTCGCATTAGTGGAGTTGATAATTATGTGTGCATCATTATTTGAGCCTATATCGATCGCTTGTGTGCTCCCTGAATTATTTCCGCGCGTACCTCTCTATACTCAACATATTAACCAATCCCTTCAGGAAAAATATGTACTATATATGGATGCAACACGCCGATTCACATTAGCAGATAGAGACAGGCTGCGCGATAACAACACCTCTACTATGTTTGTCAGAACTGGCGATCTTAAAGAGGTATCCCATTTCGCAGAAGAGAACCTATCGGCAATTCTAACCAGAGACGATGTCCCCAAAGAAGCAAAATTTGAAGCTCTGATCCAGACGTCCGGGAATTACTTGAAAGAAATATTTTCTGACCCTGAAAATTCACAAGACGCCGAACGATGCAAAACATTAACGAGACACCTGGCCACTCAAAT
>JAQTRC010000107.1 GCA_028712665.1 Desulfuromonadaceae bacterium | reverse complement strand
CAAACTTATAAAGCCTGCGCAGCATGGTTTTTTCAATCACGATTCCAAGGGCGCCAACCACCAGCGGCGCCACGATCAAGGCCGTCCAGTAATTGAGGTGAAAGTCCGGCATTCCGATCAGTGGTCCCAGCGTTGTGAAACCGAGGAGCGCCACATAGGCGCCCAGCATATAGAGCGCTCCGTGGGCGAAGTTTACAATATTCAGGAGGCCGAAAATCACCGCCAGACCGAGGCTGAGAATGGCGTAAAAAACGCCGTTGTTGAGGCCCAGCATAACCTGCGACATGATCGTCTGAAATGATATCTCCATAACCAACTCCCTCGTAGTAAAACACTCTCTACTTTGGTGTCCCCCCTCCCCGTGCGGGAGGGGGCCAGGGGGTGGGGGAAGTTGCAACTTACGACCTCGTGGAAACCTCACCCACCCCTCAATCCCCTCCCGTCAAGAGAGGGGAGGTAAATTATCCTACTTTTTCACCAATCCGCATGCGCTCTCGGAGAGGGGCATGAATGCGTCGGCGGCCGGAACGGTTTTAACAATCTTGAGTAGATCCCATTCACCCTTTGACTCCGAAGGTTTCTTCACTTCCATCAGATACATGTCGTGCACCATCCGCCCGTCAGCCCTGATCTTGCCATGAACGGCAAAAAAGTCGCTGATCTCCATAGACTTCAATTTTGCCATGACCGCATCCGAATCATCAGTGCCGGCAGCTTTGATGGCCTTGAGATAGTTCATGGTGGCCGAGTAGGCTCCTGCCTGATCCATGGTCGGCATCGCCTTGTGGATGGCGTAGTATCGCTTGGCAAATGCGCGGGTGGCTTCATCGCGATCCCAATAGAAGCCGGATGTGAACTGCATCCCCTGCGCTACGTTCAGGCCGAGGCTTTTTATATCCGTATCGAATATCAGCAAGCCGACCAATTTCTGGCCTTTCTTGTCGATGCCGAACTCCCGCGCCTGTTTAATCGCGTTGATGGTGTTGTCGCCTGCGTTGGCCAGACCGATTATCTGGGCTCCGGATGATTGGGCCTGGAGCAGATATGACGAAAAATCCGTAGTGGCAAGAGGGTGACGCACGGAGCCGAGCACTTTGCCGCCGAGTTTTGTCACGAATTTAGCGGTATTCGCTTCCAGAGAGTGTCCAAAGGCGTAGTCTGCGGTCATAAAGTACCAACTTTTGCCACCGCTCGGAACGACGGCCTCTGCGGTAACCTTGCCTAATGCATAGGTATCATAAACATAATGAATACCGTAAGGAGTGCAGGCCTTGTTGGTCAGATCCGTGCTGGCCGCGCCGGTGTTCATGGTGATTTTCTTCTTGTCTCCCGCCAGTTTCTGCACCGCCAGGGCGCACCCGGAGTTCAGCAGGCCCGTAATCATGTCGACTTTTTCATTGTCGAACCACTCGCGCGCCTTGGCCGAGGCGATGTCGGCCTTGTTCTGATGATCTGCGACAATAACCTGAATCGGTTTGCCAAGAACCTTGCCGCCGAAATCCTTGACTGCCATCTCCACACCCACCTGGGTGCCTTTTCCCCCAAGAGTGGAGTAAGGCCCGGACATATCTGTCAGCACTCCTATTTTCACTACACCGTCTGAAATTCCTTTGGCTGCAGCAGCAGCCATCCCGCTCGTCATTGCCAGCAGAGCAACAGACAACGCCAACTTGGAAAACAGATTTTTCATACAATACTCCTTTCGTTTGTATACCTGATCATACTCCCAGGTAATGGTTAAGTTTTTCCCTGCTTGAAACAAGTTTGTCTCTGGGGATCATCTCTGCAATAACTCCATGGTCAATAACGTAATGTCGGTCGGCCAAGTCAGCGGCAAAGTGGAAATTCTGTTCCACTAGAATGATGGTGAACCCTTTTTCTTTCAACTCTGCTATCAGTCGCCCCAGAGTCTGGACAATTACCGGCGCCAGCCCTTCGGTGATCTCATCCAGCAGCAGGAGTTTCGCACCGGTGCGGAGAATCCGCGCTATCGCCAGCATCTGCTGCTCTCCGCCCGAAAGACGGGTTCCCATACTGCTTCGCCGTTCCTGCAAGTTGGGGAACATCGTATAAATCGCCTCAAGTGACATCCCCCCCTCTTTTACCACAGGCGGCAGAAGCAGATTTTCTTCGACCGTCAGGCTGGAAAAAATCCCCCGTTCCTCAGGACAGTACCCGATGCCGAGGTGGGCGATCTTATGAGTCGGCATACCGATCGTTTCAACCCCGTCGATCATGATAGAACCGTTCCGCCGTCCAACCAGGCCGATGATCGATTTGAGGATCGTGGTCCTGCCGGCGCCATTTCGTCCCAGAAGAGTCACTACTTCGCCCTCTCCAACCATCAGATCTATGCC
The DNA here is from genome assembly GCA_028712665.1 of Desulfuromonadaceae bacterium. GTDB lineage: Bacteria > Desulfobacterota > Desulfuromonadia > Geobacterales > Pseudopelobacteraceae > JACRCG01. The sequence goes on along the minus strand of JAQTRC010000107.1, from coordinate 7,726 downwards.
ATGAAGTATGTGGGATTCGCCATAAAAAGCATGCAGATCGGCAATCCGCAGCATCTCATTGTGTACAGATTCAGTCATGAGCACTCCCCATATACGCATCCAGTACCTGCGGATCTTGCGAAACTTCTGCGTATGGTCCCTCCGCAAGAATCGCTCCCCGCTGCAATACGGTTATCCTGTCCGCCAGGGTTGCCACAACCTTCAGATTATGCTCTACCATCAAGATCGTCCGGTTGGCGGAAACTTTCTTTACAAGGTCGGTGATTTTATCTACATCCTCAATGCCCATCCCCTGAGTCGGCTCGTCCAGCAGCATTAACTCCGGATCAAGGGCCAGCGTTGTGGCTATTTCCAAAGCCCGTTTGCGGCCATAGGCCAGTTCTCCGGTGATCACCTCAGCATATTCAGCCAGTCCGACCGCATCCAGCAACTCCATGGCCCGGCGATCAAGCTGTTTCAGGATGGAGTCCGATTTCCAGAAATGGTAGGAGATGCCAAGTTTGCGCTGCAGTGCCAGGCGCACATTTTCACGTGGCGTCAGATTTGGAAAGACCGCAGAAATCTGGAATGAGCGGATCACGCCGCGTAGTGCAATGTCTGCCGGTTTCTCGCCGGTGATATCGGCGCCGTTAAAATGAATTGTTCCAGTTGTCGGGATCAGAAACTTGGTCAGCAGATTGAAAACGGTTGTTTTCCCCGCGCCATTGGGTCCGATAAGGGCATGAATATGCCCCCGCTGAATCTTCAGGTTAACGGTTGAAACCGCTGTAAACCCCTTGAATTCTTTGGTGAGATTTTTTGTTTCGAGGATGTAGTCGGGCATTTCTATCCACTCCTGACAGAAAAAACAGCATTGATGCCAGCGTCAACTCTAAATAAAACGAATTTATACGATTACAGCAAGAGTGGTGCCATGCTTTGGAATAAAAATATAAAACAGCCATAACAAGCTGTTTTCATGTATTAAATTAGTGTCAATGATTACAAAACAGAGTAATTGAAATACTGCTGGAAGCAGCATATTCCAATATTTTGGAATATGCTGAGGGGTATCAAATGGACTATACAGGAAATCAAAAGAATAAACTCAGCTGTAACCGGCTTATTTTAAAGGTGTTATTAATAGGGGGGACTGTGTGTTCCAGATAATTGGAATTATTTCCAGTTATCTGGAACATACTGTTCCTAGCCGATGTCGTACTGGCAGACCTTTGAGTAGAGGGAGGACTTGCTGATGCCTAATCGGAGAGCAGCGGCCTGCTTGTCTCCCTTTTCCTCCCGGATCGCAGAGCGTATGGCCTCCTCTTCAGCCAGCTGCGTGATGTACTTCAAGCTGCGGCAGGTGTCAGGAGAGGTTGACATGCAGAGGCCCTTGACAAGCGCAAAGGGAAGGTCACGCTTTGTAATCGTGTTGCCTGATTTTATATATAGAGCTTGCTCAAGAATATTGCGCAACTCACGCACATTGCCTGGCCATCCGTATGCTTTTAGTATTTCACCGGCATCCGGTTCAACTCCATCCACCGGGATGCCGGTCTCTTTTTCCAGCTGCCTCAGATGGAATTGGACCAGCAGCGGGATATCGTCCGGACGGCTGCGTAGAGGAGGGATATCCAGCATGACAACATTGAGGCGGTAATACAGATCATGGCGGAACATACCCTCCTTTGCCAGCGTCTCAAGATCGCGGTTGGAGGCAGCAATGATGCGGACATCCACAAGCTCGGGCTCTTCTGCGCCGACCGGTTCGATCTCCTTTTCCTGAAGCACCCTTAGCAGTTTGACCTGCATGGTCAACGGCAACTCACTGATTTCATCCAGAAATATAGTTCCTCCATCGGCCAGTGCAAATTTCCCCTTTTTCCCCTTTTTAAGTGCTCCTGTGAATGAACCTTCCCGATAGCCGAACAGTTCCGACTCAAAAAGAGTCTCGGGTATTGCCGCGCAGTTGACTTTGATAAACGGACCAAGCGCTCGCTGGCTGCCGTTGTGGATGGCATGCGCAAACAGCTCCTTGCCGGTTCCGCTCTCACCCTTCAAAAGAACGGTGGTAGTGCTCATGGCCACCTTCCGCCCGAGATCCTTTACCCATTCCAGCTCCTTGCTGATTCCTACGATGTGGTCGAAGGAGTATTTGGCGCTCAGGTGATTGCTGAGCTCTCTTTTATAAAATTCCAGCTCTGTTTTCAGCTTTTTGAAGTTCTCCGTGAAGGTGAAAAGATCTTCTATATTCTGGAACATGATCTTGCCGACCACCGCCACTACCTTGCCGTTTTCAAAGATCGGAATACGGCTGCAGATCATCTCGTGTCCCCCGATCTTCTGCAGTTGGGCAATTTCAGCAACACCGCTTTTTGCTACCAGATGCATCCGGGTGTTTTGGATTACCTCGGTGACATGCCTCCCGATCAGCTTGTCGATGGTTGTCTCCAGAAAACGGGCATAGGCCTCGTTGATCTTCAGAATGTAACCTTCTGCATCGGTGATAAGCAACCCCTCATAGGCATGCCCCAATGCCTCTTCCAGCATGGTCTGGCCCTTTTCGGCCAGTTCCGCGCGCTTTGAAAGCGACAGCAGCAGGTTGTGAACCCACCCCTGTTTATGAATTATCATCAGATACCCCCGTACTCCGCCGAATCAGGTTGGCACAAAATTAATGGCCCGACACTGGACACTTTGTACAACCTCGCAACTGCGAATGCAACTGCTTAGGTTGAATTTCAAGAGAGATATTCTGAGAATATCGACACCATTTCAGCTTGACGATGTTGGGACGACGGGCTACAACAGCCGCATGGATCTATTGAAACATCTCAACCCCCCCCAGAAAGAGGCCGTGCTGCACGGCGAGGGGCCACTTTTGATTCTGGCCGGAGCCGGGTCGGGCAAGACCCGTGTAATCACAAACCGGATCGCCCACCTGATCCGTGAGTGTGGGGTGCGCCCCTGGAACATCCTGGCGGTGACCTTTACCAACAAGGCTGCGGGGGAGATGGCCGAGCGGGTGCGCAAACTTTTGGGAGGAGGAGACGTGCCGCTGATATCGACCTTCCACGCTGCCTGCGGGCGTATCCTGCGCCGGGACATCCAGCAGCTCGGATTCCAATCCTCTTTTGCTATCTATGACGACCGCGACAGTGATCGATTGCTCAAAGACGTGATCAGCGAGATGAAACTGGACGAGAAGCGTTTTGCGGTCAAAGCGGTTTCCGGCCGGATCGATGATTTCAAGAACCGCGGCCTCTTTCCGGAGGATATAGGTTCTATACCGCCCGGCGATGTCTACAACCAGAAAGTCGTCGAGATTTACGAAGTTTATCAGGAGAGGCTCAAAAAATGTAATGCCCTCGACTTTGGCGACCTGATGATCCAGACTGTGCGTCTCTTAACGCGCTTCCCCGATGTCTGCAGTTATTACCACGAGCGATTTCAGTGGATTCTGGTGGATGAATATCAGGACACCAATCCGGTGCAGTATCACCTGATCCGCCTGCTGGCGGGCAATCGGCGCAACCTCTGCGTGGTGGGGGACGATGACCAGTCGATCTACTCCTGGCGCGGGGCGGATATCCGCAACATATTGGAATTCGAGAAGGATTTCCCCGGCGTAAAAATAATCCGCCTGGAACAGAACTATCGCTCTACCGCCACCATCCTGGCGGCGGCAGGAGAGGTCGTCAAACAGAATTTCGGTCGCAAGGGGAAAACACTCTGGACCGAAAATCCGCAAGGGGAAAAGATCCGCTATGAACGGGTCGAATCGGATAGGGAGGAGGCCCGCTTCGTCGTCCGCGAGATCGGCCGACTGAGGAACAATGACGTTCCGTTGGAGGATATGGCGGTCTTCTACCGCACCAATGCCCAGTCACGCCTGGTTGAAGAGGCGTTGGTGGGAGAAGCGCTCCCGTACCACATCGTCGGCGGCGTCAGATTCTACGCCCGTATGGAGGTCAAGGATATTCTCGCTTATTTGCGGGTGCTGGACAATCCGGCCGACGAGGTCTCTCTGAAGCGGATCATTAATGTCCCGGCCCGTGGCATTGGTAACACAACGGTGGAGAAGATCTCGCACTACGCTGCCCAGCAGGGTGGAAGTTTTTTTGACGCCATGCAGGACGCCACCCGGGATGGTCTTCTGGCCGCTGCCGCACGCGGAAAGTTGACCGCTTTTGCCGCGATGCTGGAGCGCTTTCGGGATATGGCGACCGGCAACAAACTGGTGGATCTGGCCCGTAACGTGATGCAGGAGAGCGGCTACCTGGCCCGCCTGAAGGAGAGCCGCGAAGAAGATGACGCCGAGCGGTTGGAAAACCTGGAGCAGTTGCTGGCCGCAATTGAGGAGTTCAGTGAAAAGAATCCCGAGTCTGGGTTGTCGGAGTTTTTGGAGCAGGTCTCTCTGGTTTCCGATCTTGAACGTGGGGAGGCCGGCCAGCCATCGGTAACCCTGATGACCCTGCACGCCGCCAAGGGACTGGAGTTCAGGGCGGTATTCATGATCGGCATGGAGGAACGACTCTTTCCACATATGCGGTCACTGGATGATTTAGATGGAATGGAGGAGGAGCGTCGTCTCTGCTACGTCGGCATGACACGCGCCCGTGAGCGGCTCTACCTTCTGAACAGCCGCAGAAGATACCTCTTCGGGCAGGAACAGTGCAACCCGCCATCGCGGTTTTTGAAGGATATTCCAGAGGAACTTATTGAGGATGGGGGAGGTTCGCCCCCACCCCCCACCCATCCCTCCCCCCGCTGGGGTGAGGGCAAAAATTTCTCCCCCCAGCGGGGGGAGGAAGGAGGGGGGCAGACCCACAACCTCTCCACAGTCACCTCGGCTTTCGACGAGATCGAAATCATCCCCGAACCTTCCGAAGAAAACGACGGCGTCTATCTTGGCATGAAAGTGCGACACGGCAAGTTCGGGGTTGGCACGGTCAGGAAAGTCGAAGGGAGCGGCGAGAGTCAGAAAGTGGTCGTCTGGTTCAGTTCGGTCGGTCCGAAAAAACTCATGTTGAGATTTGCCGGGCTGGAACGGGCCTGAAACTAAATCACCACGCTGTGCAAACCCCGCCGGTGATACCTCCAGGCAAAGGCGGCTCCACGGAAATACCAGTCGATCAGAAAGACCCCCCATACGGCATACAGCGAGAGATGCAGCCAACTTGTCGCTGCCCACGAAATAGCCACCCGTATCCCCCACATAGCCACCAGTGTCACGATGAAGACGTAGAATGTGTCGCCGGTGCCGCGAAGACTGCCGGCGTAGACAAATGAGATCGCCAGCGGCAGCTGTGCAAATGCGACCAGCCGCAAGAATACGCTCCCCTTTTCAATTACATCAGGGTCGTTGGTAAAGAGGCCGATCAGGAAGTGCGGCGCGCAGAAAAAAAGCAGCGCCATTACAGTCATCAGACCGATCGCAAGCCGCAGTGCCTCATTGTGGCTGATGCGGGCGCGGCGAATCTTGCCGGCCCCCAGGGCTTGCCCCATCAGCGTTGCGGCGGCGATCCCCATTCCGGCCCCTGGCATAAAGGAGAGCGATTCGATCGAGAGCCCGATCTGATGGGCGGCGTAGGCGCTGGTGCCGTAGGAGATGATAAAACTGGAGTAGAATAGTTGACCGCTCTGCTGGGCTATTCGCTCCAACGCCACCGGCCAGCCTATTCTCCAGATTCTGCCGAAGATATGATGATCCGGACGACTGAAGTTGATGTATTTCTTGCGAAGCGCCTGGATCAAAAGATAGGCGAAACCAACGAATTCAGAGGTGTTGATAGCGATCGCGGCCCCCTTGACGCCGAGTGCCGGCAGACCGAACTTGCCGTAAATCAAAGGCCAGGCCAGAATCACGTGCAGAATGTTGACCAGGATGATGGCCTCCATGGGAGTGCGCGTGTCTCCGGTGCCGTGCATTATGGCGGAGAGGAGATTCAGACCGGTGGTCCAGATCATCCAGAGGAACACCAGGCGGATGTAATCGGCGGCAAAACTCTGCACATCGGGCGCCACCCCCATCAGCCGGGCTATGTCACCTCCCCAGGATGAACCGGCCAATGAACAGAGAAGCGTCATCACCAGACATGCCAGGCAGGAAACGAAGGCGGCCCGGCCGGCATCCTCACGCCTGCCGGCACCCCAAAGATGGGCAATGACAACCGTGACGCCGGTCGAGAGCCCCCAGAAGACTGTCATGGTGGTGAACATAAGAAGTTGGCCAAGTCCGGTTGCGGCAATTGCGGCGGCGCCAAGACCGCCGGTCAGAAAGACGTCTACGATTGAAACGAGGCGTTGGAACAGAGAAGAGAGCAATACCGGCATGGAGAGGCGGAAGACGTCGCGGCGTATGGATATCGGTTTACGGCGGTTTGAGAAAAGAGATATAGAGGGAAGCGGCATGGATTCTTTATAAAGCCGGACAGCTGGAAGGTCAATTGATTTTCAAAAGTGCGATCATCACAAAAAAAAGGCGGAACCGACCGGTTCCGCCTGGAGAAACGGAACTGGAGCGGTTTTATTTCAAGTAGTCCATGAGAGACATCGGCAATATCTTGGCCGTCCCCTGCAAGGCGGCCTGATAGGCAGTGGTTTGCTGCTGAAGTTGAATAATTGTCTTGGCGGTGTCGAGGGTCTGTTTATTGGAGATGATGTTCTTCAAGGTGTTCTGGTTGTTGGTCAACATGGTCTGTGCGCTATCGAGACGGAGCGTCCTGCTGGCGTACTCGGTCTGTGCCAGGTTGATCTGATCGGTGGCGGTCTTTAAGTTTGACGCCGCTGCAACGACACCCGCATCATCCTTGTTCTGGATAGCCGTTATAAGTTCCCCGATGGTACCTAAAATGTTCACTGGAAGAGTGGAAGGTGGAGGACCGGACGCCTGAGTTGCAGCTGGAGGCGCTCCCCCAAGAAGCAGTTTTGATACAGAATAATTCAGGGCAACCTGTGACGATTTGTTGATGTTGACCTTGATATCCTCGGCGGCAAAATGTCCGGTAAAAGTGAGTTTAGTCCCTTCAAGAGGAGAAGTTACGGTGGCTGCAGTCGAGAGATTAACAGAGTTGCTGTTCGCTATGGCGCCGACTGTGGAATTCGGCGCAATCCCGGTACCGCTGACAGTCATGGACGAATATTGCCCGAAATATAAGATTCCCGCCGGTACCGTGATAGTTGGATTGTTCGATAGAGTAACTGTGCCGGCCGCCAATAGAGGGTTTGAGGCTGGAGTGCCTGTAATTGTCGTATTGGCCGGAATACCAAGCCCGGTGACCGGCATCCCGACGAAAAGATTGGTCGTATCGACCGAAATTCGATTTACACCGGATACGACCGGAGTAAACAGCAGATTGGTGCCCAACGGCTTTGCCAACAGTGGTGCATTTGAGAGTGTGATGCTCTTTGCTACCGGGTCAATGGCTGTAATTGTTGTTCCGGCAGGGATTATTGTCCCATTGGTGTCATCACTGACCGGCATCCCCACAAACAGGTTATTCGTGTCGGCCAATCCTGTGATCTGGTTCGTGAGAGGGTCGGTAACGCCGGTTTTTACCGGTTGTGAAATTCTGGGCATCCCCTGGGTGAAGAAGAATTTGGTCCCAGCCGGCGCCGTGGTTATCGAGTTGTTCGATAATGTCACTGTCTTCGCCGCCGAATCTATAGCGGTAATTACAGTATTGGCAGGGATTATTGTCCCACCGGCGTTATCGCTGACCGGCATACCCACGAACAGGTTGTT
>JAQTRC010000019.1 GCA_028712665.1 Desulfuromonadaceae bacterium | reverse complement strand
AAACAGGGCCGTCCTGGCAGCAGTAGAGGTGTTCGATCGTGCAGTGGCCGCATTTGCCTACCCCGCAGCGCATCTGCCTCTCAAGAGAGACAACGATCCGGTCGGAACCGAGCCCTTTCTTCTTCAGCTCGGCAATGACGGCCCGGTACATGGCAGGGGGGCCGACGATGACCGCAATTGTTTTATCCGGAACAAATTCAAGTGGAGGGATCAGTGCGGTGATCAGACCGACGCTGCCGCTGAAGCAGTCCCCATCGCTGATGTTGTCAACGGTCAGGCTGCATGCAAAGCGGGCCGATGCTTCCCATGCTGCAAGTTCATCTTTGAAGAGCCTGTCCACGGGACTCTTGGCGCCGTAGAGAATAGAGATGTTGCCGAACTCGGATGGACGATCCTCACAGTACTGAATCAGCGAGCGCATCGGCGCCAGACCGCAGCCGCCGGAGATCAGCAGCAGATCCAGCCCGCGCAGCCGCGGCAGGTCGAAAGGGTGGCCAAACGGGCCGCGGATACCGATGGTGTCTCCGGCTTTCAAAAGGTGCAAGGCTCCGGTCAAGCTGCCGACGCGGCGCACACCAAGCTCGAAAAAACCGTCGCGGGTCGGCGACGAGGCCACCGAAATCGGAGCTTCCCCCCACCCCAAGAGCGAAACCTGCACGAACTGGCCGGGAAGATGCCCAATTGGAGCGCCGTCCATTCGCCGCACCCGGAACAGTTTCTCGGCAGGTGTCAGTTCGGTAACGGCGACAATCTCGCAGTCGAACGGCAGGTAGAGTGAGCTGGTTTTATGGTTCGGTTCCGATGAGTGCATTTTCAGCAGATCCTTGCAGTTCCGGTTATTAAGACTATAACCCCATCCCCCACCTGCCCTCCCCCTTGAAAGGGGAGGAAAACCCATAAAATCCCCTCCCCTTCAGGGGGAGGGTTAGGGTGGGCGTGGGGTAAAGCATGAAATGTTGAATTATCTGCATAAAGTCAAAAACGCCTCCAAGTATAGATTACACGGCATGTTACGACAAGGGAATATTCTGACAAGCGCCTTCTTGAGCCGTTGACAGGCGACTGCTGCCGGAGTAAGTTGAGGCATTTCTTATGCTGTCGCATAAACAGGGGATTATTCCATTATTATCTCGTGGCAATACTGAGCTGAAAGAGAGCTTTTTGAAGGATTGAATTGAACGGCAGAAACTAGTGTGGAGTTACTTATATAAGAGTTAAATTACCTATACAAGTAACTTGGTGAATAAGTGAATAAATGCCCAAAGATACCTATATAAGAGACTTACGTGGTTCACTATTTAGGTCACAAATTACCTATATAGGGATTCGGTTTCCTATATGAGAAATATTCTCTAACCGGTGATCTACGAGTTATACCCCACAAGAAAAGTGAGGCGAGATGAATAATCGAACCGATGAGCAATTTGACGCCATTGTCAAAAAGTACAAAGAATCGACGATGGTCAACTGCTCGGAAGAAGAACTTAAACGCTACCAGACTTTTCTACTCGAACAGGGTGCTAGGAACGGTTTAAATGAAAACACATATTATCAATTGCTCGGTTATATCGAAAAACTCCTAATCGTAAAAAACCAAGAAGAACATGATGCAATGATGAGAGCATATCGCGATGTACCTTTGAATCATGAACTTGAAGTAATGATCGACATTGACCTTGCGGAACTGCAATCACAACTTCCTTCTGATTCGCCGGGTAAAATCATTATCGAAAACGAATGGCGACGAAGAAGATCAAACAAAGAACCAAATCCAGCAACTACACCAACCGACAGTAAACCACCAAAAACAATTGAAAATAAAGAGTGCCACCAAAGACCTATCGGAATAGCAGGAATAGCTATTTTCGCCGGAATCATGGTAATCCTTGCCATATATCTTATCAAAAAGCATTTCGGAATACCCTTATAGGTCGGAGGAGCAGGAATACATGGCATAACCACGTATTTTGACCGGTCAAGCCGGTCAAATCCGACCCCCTTGGCAAGCGGAATGAACGATAAATAAATTCATTGTAAGGAAGCATCGCTATGAAAAAGCTGTCACTATTGTTGACACTGCTCCTCACCGGTTGTGTGGGAATACCAGAGAATGTGAAGCCGGTTGATAATTTCAATGTTCATAAATACTTGGGGAAGTGGTATGAGATTGCGCGATTGGACCATTCATTTGAACGCGGTCTGACCCATGTCACCGCAGAATATGCCTTGCGGGGTGATGGTGGACTGAAGGTGACAAATCGCGGCTATTCAGCAGAAGATAATAGGTGGAAGGAAGCCGACGGCAAAGCCTATTTTGTCGAAGAGCCTGACAAGGGATACTTGAAGGTTTCATTCTTCGGACCTTTTTACGGCGCCTACGTAATTATCGATCTAGATCAGGATAACTACCAATATTCACTTGTCTGCGGACCGGACAGGTCATATTTATGGATTCTGTCCAGAACCCCAGCAATGCAGTCAGAAGTAAAAAAACGACTAATTACAAAAGCTGCGGCACTGGGGTTTGACACGAGCAGCTTGATAAACATTACCCATGACTGACCACTTCGAGGGATAACTCTTACGCATCGCAATCTGCTGACCAAAAACTGTTAGGCGATGCTTATGTTGACCGAATGAACCGAAGAGGCACGGCCAGATTGTTTCCACATATCCAGCAAGCAATCTCTATCAATTCCTCTTTATGTTGGAAACAGAGTATAATTATGAGGTTGGATGCCGAGAGGTAAGCAGCAAATCAACGAGGAGATAAACTGCATGGAAAAGTCTCTCGACTCAATACTGATTACCGGCGCCACTGGCTTCATTGGCAGGCGTTTGGCTAAACCACTTGTTAAGGACGGTTTTTTCGTGCGCTGCATGGTGCGTCAGAACGCCTCTGCCGCTTTGGATGGCGCAGAGATCGTTCGGGGAGATTTGCTTGAGCCGGCTACACTCGACAAAGCCCTGGCGGGGATAGACGTTGCTTATTATCTTGTTCATTCGATGTCTGGCGGCCGGTCCGGCTTTGAGAGGCGCGATAGGGAAGCTGCCCGTAATTTTGTTGCTGCCGCCAACAGGGCTAACGTAAGGCGTGTGATCTACCTTGGAGGATTGGGTGAAACCGGAGATGACCTCTCAGAGCATCTCAAGAGCCGCCTGGAAGTGGCTGATATCCTCAAAACCGGCACATTTGCCACCACCTTTCTCCGGGCTGCCGTCATAATAGGAGCCGGAGGTGCTTCATTCGAGATGGTGCGGGCGCTTGTAAAACATCTGCCGGTCATGATTACCCCACGCTGGGTGTCAACCCGCTGCCAACCCATCGCCGTTGATGATGTCATCAGCTATCTGGCTGCTTGTCCGGCCGATGAGCGGACCAGCGGGAGGACCTTCGATATCGGAGGACCCGAGGTGCTGACCTATCGGGAGATGATGGAACGATTGGCACGCATCGAGGGGAGAAAGCTTTATATTATTCCGGTACCGGTGTTGACACCAAAACTGTCATCATACTGGGTCGGCTTTATAACCCCGGTATCGCCATCGGTGTCAATGCCTTTGATTGAGGGCTTAAAAAACGAGGTGATATGCCGCGAAAGAGCAATCCGTGACCTGATCCCCTTGCAGTTGACTCCGTACGATGAGGCGGTTCAAAAAGCCTTGATGGGATCATGACATTATCTGGCTGATACGAGGAACTGGCATGCCCATCCTGGAAAGAACTATAGAATTTCATCAGGTACTCAAAACGGATGGCTCAGTCCATTCCCATCAGTGGATTGTTCTACCATCCAAGTGTGCACCAGATCTTTCCGTTGAGGATATCGTGGCACGCTATATTACCTTTCTCCGGTTCTGCACTCTTGGTCTAGTCAACCCAGTGCGTAACGCTAACGGCATAGCGCTACGTTTCCTGGGATTACCGCTGATATGTTTATGCCTTCCGGTTGTCACCCGGAACGAAACAGCCACTCACGCCGATCTCTTTATCAATGGCGGGTAGAAAAATAGGGACGCTTCCCGGTTTCTGGCTTAAGAAATTGGGGCGTTTCCCTATTTATAATTATGCAGAGGAGTAAAGGCTGTCATAGCCCGTTATGCCGCAACAGGAGCAGCAGCAGGGTGTAGCTGACCGCCGACACCAGGGTCGAGAGCATAACGATGGAACCTGCAAGCTCCCCATCAGCCTTCATCTGGTGGGCCATGATGTAGGTAGCGGTTGCCGTGGGGGTGCCCGCCAGCAGAATTCCGATACCTAGATCGACTCCCTGGACGCCAAAGGTAATCAAGAGCAAACCAGCCACCAGCGGCATGCCGAGCAGCTTGAAGAGGGTGGCGATGCCGGCCGATTTGAGATCCCCCTTGAGGCGTTGTAAAGAAAAGGAGCCGCCTATTGCTAACAGAGCCAGGGGGAGGGTTAAGCCTGCGACAATGCCGAGACTGCTCTTGAGGATGATCGGCACAGGAAGGCTGAAATAGCTCCAGGTGATCCCGGAGAATGAAGCGATAATTAAGGGGTTAAGCATGATCTGATGCAGCCAGTTTTGTTTTGGTCCATCTGAATCTTTGTGCCGTTGCGGCAAGATCAGAGCGATGATGGCGAACAGATTTAGGACCGGCACCAGAAATCCCATCAGAATGCTGGCGTGCGTCAGCCCCGATTCACCGTAGGCATTCAGACAGATCGCCAGACCTACGAAGGCAAGATTGCCGCGAAAACTCCCCTGACTGAAACTGCCGAGACTCGCAGGCGAGTATTTACGCAGATGGCCGTAGGCGTAGCTAATAGCGAACAGGCAGACGATCGTCAGCGACGACCCGACGACCAGAGGACCGTTAAAATCGGTGACGAAATCGGCTTGCGATATCTTGTAAAACAGCAGGATCGGCAGAAAAACCAAGTAAACCAGGCGATTGGTCTGGCGAGTGAAGGTATCGTCAAACAGCCCCATGCGTCGCAGCAGAAAGCCCAGAGCGATCACCACGAAAACCGGCAGGACGATTCTGATTGTTTCAAAAAATATTGCCATGCAACCTCAGTATGAAAGCGGAGAATAGCTCAGATTACCTCCAGCACCAATAAAAATCTTGAAGGATTAAAGGGTTCTAGACAAATAAATGAGCCATAAAGGATAAGAATTTGCTTTTTAAACTGGCTGGAAAATACACTCGGTACTGGGTTGCGTCAACGTAATTTCGAAGGGATTTCGGAGGAGATGACGAGGTTTCAAGCGTCCCAGAAGAAGTTTAGGGGTCAGCCTTTGAAACGGGACAAAAATAAAGAGAGTGTCCAACAAGACAGAAGCAGCGGCCAAAAAACCGCCGGTATTCTGCCAAACCGTTGAAGCAACAAGAATATATAAAGGATCAAGAAGACGCGGGAAGCGTTTGTTTGTTTGAAACTGGGCTCAAACTTCACGCGGAATAGAGATGGAGTAACAGGTACAATGTCCGACGAGAGCTATCCCCATCAGTATGAATGCCGGCTTTTGCTAAAGAACGGCAGAGAGGTTTTTATCAGGCCGATATTACCCTCGGATGGTCATCTTCTTGTAGAGTTGTTCAACAAGATGTCTCCACGGTCCCGATATCTCCGCTTCATGACTAACCTCCGGGAACTTCCGGAAGAGCTGCTTCATAACCTTACCCATCTCGATTATTATAACGGGTTCGCCCTTGCCTGTCTGGTTGAAGAAGATGGTAAGGATGCCATTATTGCTGTAGGCCGATATTCTCTTGATCCGGATGAAAATATCGCCGACCTTGCATTAGCTGTCCGTGACGATTGGCAGCAACAAGGTATTGGTAAAACATTGCTTTTAAACATCATATCTATCGGCAAGGAGCATGGTATCAGTCGTTTCGGGAGCGTTATGGACCCCCAGAACCACATCATGAAACAGACTCTCCTGGAACTTGGCTATCAGGTGCGGTATTTTTTCAGAGGCGGTTCCTATCAAGTTGAAATTTTAGTTTGATATACCTATTGTTATTTGCATTGATTTGCTGAGAGGCCCCCTATTTGATCCCCTCCCCTTTCCGCCGCCGCCGATTTTGACTGAGTTTGCTCAAATACGAGCTTAACAGCTTCGGATCTAAGTTCTGCACTGTAACCCTGCTTGTAATTTGCAACTCCCCCCACCCATAATTTTATCGAGTGAGATTCGCTATTCCCATCAGGATACCTCATAGCCTTCTTTGCAGAAAAAAAGGTGGTGTACTGGACTGGAATGCAACTTGTGGTACGCTATTCAAAATACGTGACTCTGTTTTCTGAAAAAGCAGAGTACCGGTCGTCTCCAATGTGAGGCCGTACTGTTTACAAATTAACCACGTAAGGTCATTTCCAATCTGTAAAGGAATAGCCATGCCTATTGAATATACATTTGTTCCACTTGATTCCATCGATATTGAGATCTTCCCTGCTATTCCGCTTTATGTGAAGCAGGGGAATAACTTCATCCTGTACAAAAGCAGTGAGGTCCAGCTTACTCATCTGGATGTAAGTCGTCTGCAGGGGAACAAGGTGGAATTTTTATATGTAAGGGGTGAAGATTCAGAGATATTACAATCGTATCTCGAAAACAACATTGTCCAGATACTCTCCAATGAGGAGCTCTCACAAAAAAGCAGGAATTCCATAGTTTTCCCCATGCTGCTCAATTATACGAGCGAATTGTTTAAAGAACCGGAAAAGTTCCCATCGCTGGAAAAATGCAGAAACCTGCTGCGGTATCTTGCTGCCAACATGTCGGACAGATACGAGATGCTGGACATGCTTTCAAAGATTGCGCAGCACGACGTATATCTGCTCTCCCACAGCGTTCAGACGGCTATCCTCTCCATGTACATGCATCGGATACTGTTCAATGCCGATATGGACGAAACCCTTAATGTGGGGTTGGGGGGTATATTCCACGATATCGGCATGCTGAAACTCTCAGCGGAAATTCTGGAAAATGCGGATACGCTTTCAGATCACGAATACGCGCGGCTCAAGTACCACCCCGGATACAGCCGCGATACCCTGCTAAAGATGGGGGTAACCGATTCCATTCCACTGGCGATCGCCCTGAGTCACCATGAACGCTACAACGGCATAGGATACCCTTCCAAGCTGTACGGGGATGAAATTCCAAGGTGCGCTCTGGTTGCGGGCATCTGCGATGTATATTGTACCATGACTACGGACAGGCCTTATCGGTCTGCCTCAACCCCTGATGAAACCATAAAGATGATGAAAGGTGAAAAAGCGCTCTTTCATCCTGATATTTTCGCGGAGTTCTGCGACCTGATAAGCGAATACTGATGGCTCAGCAATCCTGATCAATTTGCCAGAATCTCCTCAATGCGGCAGCCGGGATGGGCTGCCTGACAACAATAACAAGCAATGAAAATCAAAAGATAAAACCAAATACCGTAATTAATTTTGATGTTTTAGGATCGAAAAGAGTTGGAATGGAACCCGTGATTGTGTATAGTCCCGCGAAGCGCCTGGGTGGGCGCAATTCCGGAAAATACAAATCATACTATCAGGGAGTAATGCACCATGATGACACAAGCAGAAGCCGAAGAGTTTGCCTCAAGATGGCTGCCGGCCTGGACAGGAAACCGTCCGGTTGAGCTGGCCAGCT
The DNA here is from genome assembly GCA_028712665.1 of Desulfuromonadaceae bacterium. GTDB lineage: Bacteria > Desulfobacterota > Desulfuromonadia > Geobacterales > Pseudopelobacteraceae > JACRCG01. The sequence goes on along the minus strand of JAQTRC010000019.1, from coordinate 37,210 downwards.
TATACTCAGAAGACGCTTTTTTTCTGGATCCGGGCAGGCCAATGGGAATACAGGGAAAGGAAAATCTGGTTGCCTATTTCACAAAGGTTACAAGCAACAACCCGACCTGGGTATGGTCCCTTGTAGAGGCGATTCCGATTAAAGACGGTTTTCTGGGCAAGCTGTCGGCCCGTATTCCGGTGGGAGAAAAAGTAGTCGAGTGCGTCGGTCTCTGTTTCCTGCAATTCAACGATCATGGGCAGATCCGTCGAAACGAAATATACTTTGATCGTACCGAGCTGATAAGGGAGATCAACAAATTCCGGCAGTCAATCGCGCATTGATTGCATAATCACGGGGTCGCCCGACCGTTCACCCCGCACCCCCGGTAGAGTATCGGCAAACGTTTGGCGACCTGCTCCCGTGCAGTGGTTGAAACCTCAAACCTGTCGGCTGGCGGCCCCTGCACCCGTATTATACAAGCCGATCCAATTATTCGAGCCAAAGAGGAAAAAGCGGCTGTCTCGGCAAAATCCTCTGCCCAGTTCTGACTGGCATACAGGTTTGTAAACGGTGTGGCAGCCAGAGAGCGATAGAGCTTGGAAAGCTCGCTCCTGGAAATCCTGGGAGCGCTTGTCGCGCCGTAAAAACCGAGCCTGCTCCGTTGTGGAAAGTCGTATGCCGCAATAGGGCGATTATAATCCACCCAGGCCATACCTGTAAACGATGCAGCATCCAGCGGTTTGCCCCTGTCGGCAAGCTCTTTTTCCACATATGGCGTGCATCCGGAAACATAATCCAGAATATGGGCCGTCTCGTGGAGCAGTATATACACAAGAGCCGACATATCGCCTTCGCGGCATTCAACGGTCAGGTCGATGTCGGCGCGGTCATTGCCAAAAGCGCTCAGCTCCTTGTCGGTGATCCATTTGGAGATTCCGGTACGCAGGATGGCCGGGTTCAGAATCAGGATAGCATAAAGATTTCCATCCCGATCAAACAGATAGTCGGAATACCCCCCACCGGCAAAGTTTTCCACGAAATAGATGCCGACAAGACGGCGGTCGAGTACGGTGCGCTGCATGTCCGGAAGCGCGTGGAAAGCCGCCACGACCTTTTTCATATCATCAAGAGTCGGTATATAGGGATGGTAGTTGTCCCGCCCATCAAGCTTTTTAAGAGATTCCAGCAGGTGAGCCGGAACCTCCGCCACACGATCCATCAGAGGGGTTGCAGGATCAAAGCGGTAACTCTCCAGGCGCTTAAACATGGGCGTCTCCGGGGAGTGGGCGCACGAGGCCAGGATCCAGCCGATACATATACATGAAACGATAACGGCAATACTCTTCATATCCGAGTCTCCCCCCTACTTTGCCAGTCAAACCGCAAACGCAAAAGCACCGCTCCATCGGCTGTTAAAACCGAAAAAAGCAGCGCTAACATCATTCACACCATTGAATGTGGGAATGATAAAAAAACATAAAGGGATAACAGCCTTGCGAGGCAGGGTTGCCAGTTCTGTATCTGTTTCGGCAAATAGCTTTGAAAAACAGCAAGATGGCTCATATCTACTGCAACGATTCAAATTTTCCGTTTTTTCCAACTCCGGCAGGGATATTCATCTTTCCCGATCAGTTCACTCTTTACAGCCGTTTTTGCGCAATCAGGCTGCCGTAAGCGATTGAACCGAAAAAACATCCAGTGTCAACCCTGCGGCGAGCCTCATTTTTTAGAGCCAGTGTCAACTCGCTGCCGATTCTTCCGTTTGCAGCGAGCAGATCTGCGCCACGATCGGCAATTGTCAGCATATAGCCGGGGTTGGCAGTTTCAACAATGCCCAGACTACGCTGCTTGATTATGTTGAAACCGGCATCCATGACCAAGCCAGGCAGCCGGGGAATCAGCCAGCGATCATGCACCAGGGCCGCCATGGCAGCATCTGCACAGGCTTGTAGCGGGTCGAAGTCACCGTTTGCAAGTGTTGTCGTCGTGTAATTACCATCGAAAACTGCCAGAGTCCCCCCGGGACGAAGCACTCTAAAGGCCTCTTTCAAGGCCTCTTCGGGTCTTGGCACATGGCTCAATGTGGTATGGAATATGATTATGTCATATGAGGAGTCCGGATAGGGGAGCGATCGGCAGTCGCCTTCGATGAAAGTCAGGTCGGCAAAATCAGCTGCAAGTTTTCTTGCAGTAGACAGAAAAACCGGAGAAGGATCGATCCCGACTACCCGCCCTACCCCGTTGCAACGCGCAAGCACCCGGCTTACCGCTCCAGTACCGCATCCAACATCCAGCACTTCGGCCCGGTCCGGGAATTCAATATCTGCCAGGTAAGTACTGAGCATACCCCGTTGCTGACTGTCGCCTGCCCGAAGTTCAAGGACCGTCGCCAGACGTTCCTGAACCTCATGCTCCGCGGCAGCTATTGTGGCATAAACATCCGCCATTTCAGTCCCCTCAGGCCGTTTCGCCCATATCTTCCAGCTGCAGTTCCTTGATCGCCATCTCCCTCATCTTGAACTTCTGGATTTTACCGGAGGCGGTCATCGGGTAGCCGTCAACGAATTTGACGTATTTGGGGATTTTGTAGTTGGCAATCTTGTCCCGGCAAAAGTCACGGACTTCATCTTCGGTCATCTGCATCCCCTTTTTTAGGATGATGGCGGCCATGACCTGCTCCCCGTATTTCTTGTCGGGAACACCGTAGACCTGGATGTCGGATACTTTCGGGTGGGTATAGAGGAATTCCTCGATCTCGCGTGGATAGATGTTCTCGCCGCCCCGGATGATCATGTTCTTGATGCGTCCCGTAATCTTGCAGTAACCGTTTTCGTCCATGATGGCCAGGTCGCCTGTGTGCAGCCAGTTGTCGCTGTCTATGGCCCGGGCTGTTTCTTCGGGCATCTTGTAGTACCCTTTCATGACGTGGTAGCCGCGGGTGCAGAGTTCCCCCTGTTTGCCGGGGGGGAGGGTTTGGCCGGTTTCAATATCGACGATCTTGACTTCGACATCGGGGAGTGAGCGGCCTACGGTAGCCACCCGGAGTTCAAGGGCATCGTCGGTGCGGGTCTGCGTGATAACCGGTGAAGATTCGGTCTGGCCGTAGGCAATTGTGATTTCGGATGCATGCATGTCGCTGTTGACTTTTTTCATGACTTCGATAGGACAGTTGGAACCGGCCATGATGCCGGTGCGCAAGCTGGATAGGTCGAAGTTTCTGAAATCGGGGTGTTCCAGTTCGGCGATAAACATGGTGGGTACTCCGTGGACGGCGGTGCACTTTTCTTTCTCGACCGTCTGGAGGACTTTAAGCGGATCGAATATTTCAACAGGAACCATGGTGGTGCCGTGGGTGACACAGGCCATAACACCCAGGACGCAGCCGAAGCAGTGGAAGAAGGGGACCGGTATGCAGAGGCGGTCCTTTTCGGTGAATTTCATGCATTCGCCGATGTTGAAGCCGTTGTTGACGATGTTGTAGTGGGTCAGCATGACCCCTTTCGGGAAACCGGTTGTGCCGGAGGTGTACTGCATGTTGATGGTCTCATGGCAGTCCAGGGTCGCTTCCACGACGTCCAGTTCGGAGTCGGGTACCCCCTCCCCCATCTTGATGATGCTGGCGAAGTTGAACATGCCGGCGGGAGTTTCCTTGCCGATGAAGAATACGTTCTTCAAATATGGCAGTTTGGGGCTGTTAAGTTTGCCAGGTTCGGATGCCGCCAGTTCGGGGACGACGCCGCCGAGAGTTTCTACGTAGTTGGTGTCTTTAAAGGAGCCTACCATGAATAGCGAAGTTGAGTCGGACTGCCCCAGGATGTATTCAAGCTCGGCCGATTTGTAGCTGGTGTTGACGGTGACGAGGATGGCGCCGATTTTGGCGGAGGCAAATTGCAGGAGAACCCATTCGGGGACATTGTAGGCCCAGATGGCGATGTTGTCTCCTTTTTTGATGCCGAGCCGGAGGAGACCTTTGGCTATCTGGCGGCAGATGTCGTTAAACTGTTTGTAGGTATAGCGGATGTCCCGCTCCGGGTAAACCAGCGCCTCGTTGTCAGGGTAGCGACGAGCCATGTCGTCCAGAAGAGAGCCTACAGTGTGAGTTAGTTGTTTTGACATTATTTCCTCCCGCTATCTTTGTATATTTTTCAACAAAATGTTTTGAACAGGATGCAACTGAGCAAGGGTGTTAATCATAAAGTTTTTTTTCAAGAAAACAAGACAACTTTTCATACAGACAGCTGAACATCTTCAAAAATGTTCCCCCTCCCTTGACGGGATGACCCTCTGTGGGGAGGGGAGTTATTGTGAAGGGAATTTCTGTTCCCTAGATTCGCCCAACTTCTTTTTCAACTCTGCAAGACCTGGACGCGCGTACTCCCGATGACCTTCTTTGGCGGTTCTCCCGTTCATTATCGCCTCTGAGCGGAGCCGGCGGCCTACCGTTTTTTCCAGCTGTTTTCCAAGCTGAAGTAAGCGATCTACATCCCAGCCATGCTCGATTCCCATTTCATCGATCTGAACAAGCGTATCTTCCAGCGTTATCAGGCCGACGTAGCGAGGATCACGATAATAGTACTCTCCAGTTCCCTTTACGGGACAGTCGTCCAGGAAGTTGGCCGGTTGCCCTCCCAATCCCCCCATGGTCGCCTCAAAGTGAGTGATGCCTGCCTGAAGAGCAGCCAGAACCGAGGCCGAGGCTACCCGTTTGGTTTCGTGAAAATGGGCAATATGCAGATCGGTGTTCGGGATTTCATCCAGAATCATTGAAAAATAGCGGTAAACATCCGGTGACGAGGCGCTGCCGTCATGATCGGCATGCTCGACGTCATGGGCCCCGATAGAAAACCAGCGCTTGCTGAATTCAACCGCATCCCTCATATCGGTTGCACCTCCGATCGGGCTGCCCCAGATCGTGCTGACCGTACCGCACATCTTCATTCCGGCATCGTTACATTTTTTAGTGCTCCGCTCGACCTCTTTCCAATATTCAGGCAGGGTACAGCCAGAATTGGCAAAGTGATGCTGCTCTTCGGTGGAAACCATCATCAGCAGACGGTCAGGCCCCAACCCCTTTTTTTTGAGCTCTATGGCCCGGTCCACGGCCGACTCCCGAATCGTGATCGCTGTGAGGCAGATATCATCATAGTTGATGCCTCGTTTGCCACATCTTTTTCTAAAATCATCGCTGCGGAGATGAGCAAGCAGTTCTTCAGCATCCCGGAACTGCGGCATGAGATGAGGATTCCCAAGGTTTGTCACCTCGATATTCCGGCAACCGGCAAAGATCAGCTCTTCCAGATAATATATCTTGGCGGCGGTCGAGATGAACTTCTCTTCGTGCTGAAAGCCGTCCCGAACAGTTATGTCGCCGATAGTCACTTTTTTCGGCATGCGGGGAAAGATCTTCCAAAAGTCGTATTCGGTCATTTCAGTTCATCTCCTAATAAATACGCGGATTTAATGCTCTAACCCTATAAACAGGATAAGTGCGTTAACAACGTTACTTTCTGCCGAAAATGCGCAGATAAGTGACTTCTAACTTGCTAAAGAGATCTCCGAACCAAGCGCCCGCGCCACCTTGGACCCGGAGGGGCGGCCCAGATAACTGGAGATGTACAGTCCTGCTGCGATAAGTTCGGTAAGATCAACACCGGTTTCGATACCGAGGCCGTTCAACATGCAGAGCAGGTCTTCGCTGGCCACGTTACCGGCGGCCCCCTTTGCGTACGGGCAACCTCCCAGACCGGCAACTGAACTGTCCACGACTGAAATCCCGAGATCAAGCACCGCCAGGATGTTGGCCAGCGCCTGACCATAGGTGTCGTGGAAGTGAACGGCCAATCGCCAGCGCGGCACTCGGGCGGCGACAGTTTTGACCATCGCCTGGGCTTTGGCCGGGGTCGCAAAACCGATCGTATCTCCAAGCGAAATCTCGTAGCACCCCATCTCCAGAAGGCGGTGCGCCACTTCAGCCACTGTCTCGGGTGCGACATCGCCCTGATAGGGGCACCCAAGCACACAGGAAACATATCCTCGCACCTTGATGTTGCGCTCACGAGCAGCTTCTATCACCGGTACAAACCGCTCCAGACTCTGGGCTATCGAGCAGTTGATGTTGCGCTGGGAAAATGCCTCGGACGCGGCCCCGAAGACGGCGATCTCCTGAACGCCTGCTGTAACTGCCGCCTCAAAACCCTGCATGCCCGGGACCAGCACCGGATAACTTACGCCGGGACGGCGGGTGATTCCGGCCATAACCTGAGAGTTGTCGGCCATCTGCGGAACCCATTTTGGAGAAACAAAACTGGTGGATTCGATTACGCTGAGCCCGGTCGCCGAAAGGCGGTTGATAAGCTCGATCTTGACCTCGGTCGGCACCACCATCTGTTCGTTCTGTAGGCCATCCCGCGGGCCGACCTCAACAATCTTGACCCGTTTTGGGAACCTCATATGACCGGCATTTCTGTTTCAGCCGCAAAGTTAAGCAGCTCGGCGCCCTCGTTGACCACGGCGCCAACCTCAAAATGAAATTCGACCACGGACCCGTCACATGGTGCATTGATGGTGTGTTCCATCTTCATCGCCTCCATGATGAGGAGAGGCGTACCTCTCCCGACACGGGCTCCGGTTTCGACCATAATAGCCACAACCTTGCCAGGCATAGGGGCGGTAAGCCGACCGGCTGCGACTTCGTCCTCATCGCCGACCGCACAGGGATCGTGCCTTGTTAGAAGATGGCTTTTGCCCTGATCCAGAATGGTGAGAATGTTTCCGTGCCTTACAACTGTGGCCTTCACCCGCATACCGCCAAGATCCGCCAGGATATCGCCGCCGGATCCCCGCTCTCCTCGTACGAACAGGCTTCCACCCGGCAGGTCAAGGATATATCCGCCGGGACGATAGTGTACAACAACCGTGATGACCTGCTCTCCATCAACAAAGTACAGATCATGATGGTTATCGAAATTAAGGCGCCAGCCATTTGTCTGGTGCCATGGCGAATAGGGATCGGAAGAAGAGTTGGCCCTTTGTCCGGCTTCAACAGTCTGTTCCAGCATCAAATCAAGTGAGGCCAAAGCCATGATGCGGTCAGAAGCAGGGACGGCTTCGGGGAATAGAGCGGAGCGGTGCCGCTCAATGAAACTTGTATCTATTTCACCGGCTATGAAGGCGGGATGGGCTGCAACACAACCCAAAAACAGAGTGTTGGTGGTAACTCCAACGACCTGGAACTCGGCGAGCGCCTGTCTAAGCCTCCTGATTGCCGAACTCCTGTCACTATCCCATACAACCAGCTTCGCGATCATTGGATCGTAATGGATACTGACTTCATCCCCCTGCCGAACTCCGGAGTCGATACGTACATTGGCGTTTTCAGCGGGGGTACGCAGATGACGCAGCCTGCCTGTGGATGGCAGGAACTCGCGTGCAGGATCCTCAGCGTAGATGCGGGCTTCAATGGCGTGTCCGCCGATAACGAGTTGTTCCTGCGAACAGGGCATCGGTTCACCCGCTGCAACTCGCAACTGCCACTCCACAAGATCTAAACCTGTAATCATCTCCGTTACCGGATGCTCGACCTGTAGTCTGGTATTCATCTCCATGAAGTAGAATGAACCATCCTCGTCAAGGAGAAATTCAACCGTTCCGGCTCCCACGTAATTGATCGCCCGAGCCGCCGCAACAGCCGCCGCACCCATCTGCACCCTGAGTGACGCAGTCATGCCTGATGCCGGGGCCTCCTCTATGACTTTCTGATGACGGCGCTGGATGGAACAGTCCCGCTCGAAGATGTGCAGGGCATTGCCCTGACTGTCTGCAAAAACCTGAATTTCTATATGCCGCGGTCTTGTAAGATATTTTTCCATCAGAACGTGGTCGTCGCCAAAGCCTGACATTGCTTCACGCTTGGCGCCGGCCAGAGCTTCGTCAAAATCAGGGCTGTTCCATACGACTCGCATCCCCTTGCCGCCGCCACCTGCACTGGCCTTTATCAGCAGAGGGTAGCCTATACGGTCCGCTTCGGTACGGAGGAAGGCTGGATTCTGATTCTGTCCGTGGTATCCCGGGACCAGCGGCACACCCGCCGCTCCCATTATCTCTTTTGCGGCACTCTTTGAGCCCATGGCACGAATGGCTTCAGATGGGGGTCCAATGAAAACAATACCCGCCTTGGCGCATGCTTCGGCGAATCCGGCATTTTCGGAGAGAAAGCCGTATCCTGGGTGAATAGCCTTCGCGCCGCTCCTGACGGCCACATCCAGAATAACTTCACCCAGCAGATAGCTTTCGCGAGCAGCCGGCGGTCCGATGTGGTAGGCTTCATCGGCCAGTGCAACATGAAGAGCATCGGCATCTGCATCTGAGTACACCGAAACTGTTCGTATGCCGAGGCGTTTGGCGGTTCGGATGACACGGCAGGCTATTTCGCCGCGGTTGGCAATCAGTATTTTATCGAACATGTTGGTTTCCTTATGGTTGATCTTCTGATGTATTCAAGTTGCTGTTCAACTTCGACAGGCAATCATGTACCTGAATCCGGACTCAATGACAGTTTCGCCTTTTTGATTCACCGCCTTGAAGCGGGCGGTTGCCATTCCGCGGTCCGGTTTGCTGCGAGAACGCCTAAGGTCTGCCCAGTAGACCTCTAAGGTTAGCAGATCATCCGGTCGTACCGGATTTGGCAGATGAACCTGTTCAATATGCAAACCGCTCAGAATTGCCATTTCTCCCTGAGCATCGACTATAACCCGGGTACAGAGAGAGAGGGTCTGGAGCGAAGAAGCAATGATGCCGCCGAAACGAGAGTCGGCAGCGGCCTGCTCATCAATATGAAACGGTTGTGGATCATATTTTTCGGCAAACTCGATTATTTCGGGAAGGTTTAACTCAATAGTTCGACAGTTAATCTGTTCACCTTCAATTAGATCGTCCCAATAGCGTGGCGCCATGTTCAACCTTTAATCCAAGCGGGCGATCGCTTCTCCAGAAACGCGGAAAGTCCTTCGCGGCATTCAGCGGAGGCGCGCCGGTCGGCCATCAGCCCTGCGGTATTTGCGATCAGCGCATCATCCACGAGCCGTCCCGAAACCATTGCGATCAGTTTCTTAGCGGCAGCCATGGCACTGGAACCGTTTTTTAGAAGCTGGGTCGTCACGCGGTCGGCGGCTGCGGCAAGTTCCTGCTCATCGGCAACCAGCTCATGAACAAGGCCGATACGGTACGCCTCAGCTGACGAAATAATTTCGGCAGTCATGAAATAGCGTCGCGCCGCACGGGCTCCAATAGCAGCCAGCAGATAAGGCGATATCACGGCCGGGATGAGCCCCAGTTTGACTTCGGAAACACAGAATGAAGCCCGAGCCGTCGCTATGGCAATGTCACAGCAGGCCGTCAGTCCGACGCCCCCGCCGTAGGCTGCTCCTTGTACAAGGGCTATGGTCGGCTTTGAAAGGGCATTTAAAGTACGCATCAGCTCCGCAATCGCCTTGGCGTCAGCCAGATTCTGCTCACGGGAATTGTCAGCCATGCGCCGCATGTCGTTCAGGTCTGCACCGGCGGAAAAACTCTTTCCTCTGGCCGCAAGTATGACCAAACGCACTTCCGGGTCGGTGTCAAGCTGCCGAAGCGAAGCGGTCAGGCTTGCAACAAGGTCTTCGTTAAAGGCGTTATGCAACTCCGGGCGATTCATGGTAAGCGTCGCCCGTCCGGAAGTATCAATCTGTGTAAGAATGGTAGTGTCGTTCATTGCGTCACATCCTGAATATGCCGAAAGAGGTTTTTTCAATCGGTGCGTTCATAGTTGCCGAAATTCCGAGACCAAGTACCATACGGGTATCGGCCGGATCGATGATCCCGTCATCCCACAGCCTGGCACTGGCATAGTAGGGATGCCCCTGATGCTCGTACATGTCGCGAACCGGTTTTCTGAAGGTCTCTTCGTCCTCGGCACTCCAAGTTTCACCTCTGGCCTCCATACTGTCCCTCTTTACCGTGGCAAGAACGCTGGCCGCCTGTTCGCCACCCATGACCGAAACCCTGGCGTTAGGCCAGATCCAGAGGAATCTCGGACTGAAAGCACGACCGCACATTCCATAGTTTCCTGCTCCATAGCTACCGCCGGTAATTACGGTGAACTTGGGCACACTGGCGCAGGAGACTGCGGTCACCATCTTGGCGCCATCCTTGGCGATGCCGCCTGCCTCGTATTTGCTCCCGACCATAAAACCGGTTACGTTCTGAAGAAATATCAATGGAATGCCGCGCTGACTGCAGAGCTCTATGAAATGCGCTCCTTTTAGGGCCGACTCGGAGAAAAGAATGCCGTTGTTGGCCACTATTCCAACCGGGTAGCCCCATATATGAGCAAACCCGCAGACAAGTGTCGTGCCGTATAGCTGCTTGAATTCGTCAAATTCGGAGCCGTCTACGATTCTGGATATTACTTCATGGACATCGTATGGCTTGCGACTGTCGGTCGTTATGACACCGTGGATTTCAGAGGGGTCATAGAGTGGTTCAACAGGCTCACGAATGGCCAGCGGGAGTTTCTTTTGTCTGTTGAGGTTGCCCACAATCCTCCTTGCAATCGAAAGGGCGTGGCCGTCGTTTGCGGCATAGTGATCGGTGACGCCGGAGGTGCGGCAGTGCACCTCGGCCCCCCCCAGATCTTCGGCGCTGACCACTTCACCTATAGCAGCTTTTACAAGTGGCGGTCCGGCCAGAAAGATGGTTCCCTGACGACGGACAATGATACTTTCGTCCGACATGGCCGGCATATAGGCCCCTCCGGCGGTGCATGAACCCATTACAGCGGCAATCTGTGGTATCCCCTTACCCGACATGTTGGCCTGGTTATAGAAGATCCTTCCGAAGTGGTCGCGATCAGGAAAAACCTCCTCTTGCCGTGGGAGAAACACTCCCCCGGAATCAACCAGATAAATACAGGGAAGATGGTTTGCCTCGGCTATTTCCTGGGCACGCAGATGCTTTTTAACGGTAAGAGGATAATAGGTACCCCCTTTAACCGTCGCGTCGTTAGCAAAAATCATGCACTCCTGTCCCAGTATCCGACCAATGCCGGTGATAATTCCTGCAGCCGGAACATCTTCTCCGTACACCTTATAAGCGGCAAACTGTGACAGCTCCAAAAACGGCGAACTGACATCAAGCAGCTGCCTGACACGCTCGCGGGGGAGAAGTTTACCCCGTTCAAGATGTTTTGCACGCGAACGCTCATCGCCACCCAAGCGTATTTCTGCAGCTTTCTCGCGCAGATCAGCTACAATTGCAGCCATAGACTCGGCATTTGCTCTGAATTCTTTGGAATTTACGTTAAGGGATGTCTTCAAAATAGACATGGTCTGGTTGTGCTCCTTGACTGTTATTCAGTTCGTATCTGTTACAACAAAGACTCTACGAATTGCACCATACCATTCAGTGTTGTCTCCAGTGCCTGAAGATGCGGTGAATGGGCGCAGTCCGGAATGACAAGCGTTTTAGTTCTTCCGGAGACACCCCTTACAATCGCTTCAACTTGAGCAAGGGTTCCATATTCATCCTGTTCCCCTTGAACAATCAACATTGGACAGGTTATGCGGGAAAGAACCGCTTCCATGTTCCAGCTCAAGTTCTCCGGCAATAACCAGATGTCAGCCCAGCCGTGAAACATGGTGTCGGTCCGGTCTCCATGGTATCTGGCAAGCTTTTTCCGCAACTCTCCGGTTTCAAATGCCGATACTGCCTTACGTATACTGTTCAAGGTCAACTCTTCGCCAAATACGTGAGCGGCTTCGACGATAACCCCCACCAAGCTTTCGGGATAGCGGGCCGCGTAATGCAAGGCAATACTGCCGCCATCGCTATGCCCTATCAGTATCGGCTTTTCAATGCCGCACGCCGTCAGAATGTCCGGCAGCGCGACTTCGGCTTCCCAAATAAAAGGGTTTCCGCACCTCGCACCCTGAAGCGGACCAGAGCCGCCGGAGCCATATCGATCATATATAAAGGCCGGAAGATTGGTCGCTTTAACCAGCATTTCCGGGAAGTCGCGCCACATTTCGATACAACCGAGACCTTCGTGAAGAAAGACCAGAGCCGGCGCTCCCTGCAAGCTTTTCCCTGCCGGAATGATGGTTCGCGCCCGAAGCATCTGCCCGGCTGCCTGAAGGTAAAACGTACTCTCGACTGGAGTCATATCAGAGCTACCGTTTCCACTCTCTGAATTCGCCCGGAGTATAGGGCATGGATGCTAAGCCGCCGTCTCACTGAACAGTTCACGCCCAATCAGCATCCGGCGAATTTCGCTGGTCCCGGCACCGATCTCGTAAAGCTTGGCATCGCGCAGCAGGCGCCCGGTAGGATAATCGTTGATGTAACCGTTGCCACCCAGAATCTGGATCGCCTCCAGCGCCATCCAGGTAGCCTTCTCGGCGGCATACAAAATAGCACCGGCTGCATCTTTTCTGATCGCATTCTTGCCGCTGCAGGCGTGGGCTACGGCATAGACATAAGCCCGGCAAGCATTCATGGTACTGTACATATCTGCTATCTTGCCCTGCATCAGCTGAAATTCGCCGATGGCCCTGCCGAACTGCCGCCGTTCATGTATGTAGGGAATAACGACATCCAGACAGGCGCGCATAATGCCGAGTGGACCGGCGGCAAGCACTGCCCTCTCATAGTCCAGACCGCTCATCAGAATCTTGACACCTTCCCCGACACTCCCAACAACATTTTCTTCAGGCACTTCGCAATCTTCAAAAACCAGCTCACAGGTATCAGAACCGCGCATACCCAGTTTATCCAGCTTCTGGGCTGTGGAAAAACCTTTGAAACCTTTCTCGATCAGGAAGGCGGTGATCCCCTTTGATCCGGCATTGATGTCGGTTTTCGCATATACCAGCAGAGTGTTGGCATGAGGGCCATTGGTTATCCACATCTTTGTGCCGTTCAGAATAAAACGTTCGCCCTTCCTGTCTGCCCTGAGACGCATACTGACCACATCCGAACCCGCTCCGGCTTCGCTCATCGCCAAGGCGCCTACATGCTCGCCGTTGATAAGTTTCGGTAGATAGCGCCGCTTTTGCTCTTCACTTGCGTTTCGGTAAATCTGGTTTATGCAGAGGTTTGAATGAGCCCCATAGGCCAGCGCCACCGAGGCGGAAGCGCGACTGATCTCTTCCATCGCCACCACATGTTCCAAATAAGTCATCCCTGCGCCGCCGTACTCTTCTGAAACGGTTATGCCGTGCAACCCAAGATCGCCCATCTTGCACCAGAGGTCCATTGGGAAATGATTGTCACGGTCGATATCTGAAGCACGGGGAGCAATCTCTGCTTCGGCAAAGGATTTTACGGTGTCCCTGAGCAAATCTGCCGTTTCGCCAAGATCAAAATTGAGAGTCGGGTATGCTTTCATGTTTAGCCACCTTTTAAATCGCGGATCGCTGAAGTGTTTAACACCTTACGTAAAGGTAACATAGTGCAGCATCGAATCGCTGTCAAACAATATTTTGGGTTTATCAAAACATTTTCAATCAAAGCGGATCTGGAGCCCATATTTTCAAATTATGCTCAGGAATGGCCTGAATTTAGCCCTCGCCTTACGTTCATGTCAAGCGATAATAAAACCATTTTTTAGTTTATCAATTTTTTGTTTGACGGCGTCCAAAGATGATGATATTTCACTCCTTACTTTTTCAGAATCTTTCGTGTTGATTTTTATCTGCCATCATCATTTCATAGAACCACCCGATATTTAAGGAGTTTTAGATGGCCCAGCTTTCCTGCAGCGATATACAGCTTAACTTCGGCGGTGTGCGGGCCTTGTCCGGTGTATCGTTCGAAGTCAGTCAGGGTGAAATATTTGCCATCATAGGGCCAAACGGAGCTGGCAAATCATCGATGCTCAACTGTATCAGCGGCCTGTACAACCCACAACGTGGTAAAGTTGTCTTCGAGAGTCATGATGTCACCGGACTGCCTCCTTGTGAACGGACAAAGCGAGGCATGGCGCGTTCATTCCAGAACATTGCACTGTTCAAGGGAATGAGCGTCATCGACAATCTGATGATCGGTCGCCATCTCCATCAGAGTTCAGGCCTGCTCACCTGCGGACTTTACTATGGGCCAGCCAGGGCAGAGGAGATCAAACACCGCGAATATGTGGAAGGAATTATTGAATTTCTGGAGATACAGAACATTCGTAAATCAATCGTAGGAACACTCGCATACGGATTTCAGAAGCGGGTAGAGCTGGCCCGCGCTTTGGCTCTGGAGCCAAAACTGCTTCTCCTTGATGAGCCGATGGCAGGTATGAACCATGAAGAGACCGAGGACATGGTCCGCTTCATTCTTGAAACCAACGAAACCCATGGGATCACTATTGTAATGATCGAACATGACATGGGGGTCGTCATGGATATTTCCAATACCGTCTGTGTGCTCGATTTCGGCAAAAAGATCGCAGGTGGAACTCCTGAAGAAGTGCAGCAGGATCCACACGTCATCAAGGCTTATCTTGGCGAAGAAGATCCGGAGGTCTCATAGGTGCATATCGATCTAAACGACATAACATTTCCAAAACTTCTAAAGCATAATGCTGAAAAATATGGTTTCAAAAAAGCGGCGTTGCGTCAGAAAAATCTGGGCATTTGGCAGCCCTGCAGCTGGCAGCAGTACTATGAGAACGTACGTGATCTGGCGCTCGGTCTCCATTCCCTCGGTTTTGGCTCTGGCGACAAGCTTGCCATAATCGGGAATAATAGGCCGGAATCGCTCTTCGCCGAAATCGCCGCCCAGGCGGCCGGTGGTATTGCAGTTTCCTTTTACCATGATGCCACTCAGCATGAAGTTGCAACCGCTATAGAACAGTTCAATGTCAGCTTCGTCATTGCCGAAGACCAGGAGCAGGTAGACAAACTTCTGGACCAGAAAGAGCGTCTGACAGGCCTTTGCCGCGTCATCTACGTCCAGAAACGCGGAATGCGAAACTATCACGATGAAATCCTGATCAGCTTCGCAGAAACAGAGAAAATAGGCAAAGATCGCCATGAACAACATCCCGAACTCTTCGATCAGCTGGTTGCCGACGGGAAGGGTGACGATACTGCTATAATCTGCATGACCTCCGGAACAACCGGAGAGCCCAAAGGAGCCTTGCTGACCTTTAAAAATCTGGTCAGCATGAGCCTCGCCTCGAATGAAGCCGACCCAAAAAACGAACACGACGAATTTGTCTCGCTACTTCCGCTGGCCTGGTTCGGCGAGCAACTAATGTCGGTCGTTGCACCTCTTCTTGTAGGTTATACGGTCAACTTTCCGGAAAAACCGGAAACTGCCATGGCCGACATGCGCGAAATCGGCCCGCACTTAATGCTCTCTCTCCCAAAAGTATGGGAGTCCATTGCTGCGACAGTTCGGATAAGGATGATGGATTCAACTCCGTTCAAAAGATTCATGTTCAACAGCTTGATGCCGATCGGCGAAAAGTACGCCGATTGCGTTCTGACCGGTACGCCCCCCACGCTATCACTCAAAATAGCCCGGTTTTTTGCTCATCAACTTCTCTTTAGAGCTCTCAAGGATCGCCTCGGCCTCACCAACATCCGCTCCGCACTGACCGGCGGCGCTTCACTCGGGACCGACGTTTTCCGTTTTTTTCATGCCATCGGTGTAAATCTGAAGCAGCTCTACGGCCAGACTGAAATTGCTGGCATTACCTGTATGCACCGTGACGGCGGAGTGAACGGCGCTACGGTCGGACTTCCGTTGCCGGGCTCCGAAATCAGGATTGACGAACGTGGTGAAATTCTTTCCAGAAGCGCCGGGCTTTTTAGTGGTTATTACGGCGATGAGGAAGCCACAAGACGTGTACTTACGGCTGATGGCTGGCTGCGAAGTGGCGATAAAGGATATCTGGATGCAAATGGGCACCTGACGGTAATTGACCGGATCGGTGACGTGCTGACCCTGGCCGACGGATCTCACTTTTCCGCACAACTGATAGAGAACAGCCTCCGGTTTTCTCCATACATTTCAGAAGCTCTGGTACATGGTGACGAATCATCTCAGCTGATTGCGCTGATCGGCATCAACAGCCGGGTAGTCGGCAAGTGGGCCGGTGACAACAAGCTTTCATACATGACTTTTGCAGATTTGACCTCCATGCTGGAGATTAACGACCTGATTGCAATAGAGGTTGCCAGAGTTAACCACTCTCTGCCAGAGAAGGCGAAGATTGCCAGATTTGCGATAATTTACAAGGAACTGGATGCCGATGAAGGGGAACTGACCCGTACCGGCAAGATGCGACGAGAAACTGTGAACAGCATTTACAGTGTACTTATTAATGCTCTTCATGCAGGACTCGACAAGGTAGATATCGACAAAAGCATTGAATTTTCGGACGGGAAAACCGCACACATCAAAACTACCGTTAGCATGAGAACAATCTAGACCAGCGGAGCATTATAATATGGACGTTACATTCCTCCTGCAACTAATCATAAACGGCCTCGTCGTAGGGAGTATCTACGCCCTCGTAGCAACCGGCTTTGTCATAATCTACAAGGCGACCAGCGCTCTCAATCTGGCCCAAGGGGAGTTTCTGATGGTAGGCGCCTACATCTGCCTTAACCTGCTCTCTAAATATCAGATGCCATTCTGGCAGGCAATTCTGATCACATTTCTATTCTCTGCCATCCTCGGTATATTGATAGAGCGCCTTATCCTGCGACCGCTGATCGGCTCTCACCTGATTTCTGTAATTATGGTCACGCTTGGTCTTTCAAGCATCTTGAAGGCCCTTATTCAGCTAGCCTACGGCACTGACACGATTCCTTTTCCTGAGGTTTTTCCGAGCGCTCCGGTACAGATCGGTCCGATTCCGGTGTCGCAGGGCTACCTGTATGCCATCGGTTGCGTCACAATTTTAGTACTGATCCTGACTTTGTTCTTCAAATACTCTAAAACCGGCGTAGCAATGCGCGCAACAGCTTCAAACCAGCAGGTCGCACTCTCCATGGGTATAAGCGTCAAGAGGATGTTCGCCATATCCTGGGCCATTGCAGCCATCGTCTCATCAGTTGGAGGTGTTCTGCTCGGCACTATCAGGGGCGGCATTGACATGTCGCTTAGCTTCATGGGGCTGAAAGTGCTGCCGGTGGTTATTCTGGGCGGCCTCGACAGCATCCTTGGAGCCATAGTAGGCGGCATTATAATCGGCATCCTGGAGAATCTTTCCGGCGGCTTTATCGACCCTCTCGTGGGGGGCGGCGCCAAGGAAGTTGCTCCGTATATAGCGCTGATTCTGATTCTGATGTTCAAGCCCTACGGCCTTTTCGGGAAGAAGAAGATCGAACGGGTATAATTTCAATCAATTACTAAGTGAGGCTTTATGCGTTGCGGTGACTTCAAGACAACCTATGCGGCAGACATGACCATCTTTGAATCCGGCAACGCCCGGATCATGCTGGGTCTCTTTTTCTGCCTGCTTTTTACCCTGCCACTCTATGTTCCAGGCTACCTGCTTGATATAATCAACCGTATAGGTATCGCCGTCATAGGTGCTATAGGCCTCAATATCCTGACCGGATTCACCGGTCAGATCTCACTCGGCAATGCCGCATTCATGGCGATCGGCGCATTCTCATGCGGTTATCTCGGAACTAAGTTCGAACTGCCGTTCTATCTCTGCATACCACTTGCAGGACTGATCGCGGCATTCTCAGGCATGTTTGTCGGTATCCCTTCTTTGCGAATAAAAGGACTTTATCTGGCGATGGCTACTCTGGCGGCCCATTTTATCGTTGAATTCCTGGTCGTCAAATGGGAGTCGGTTACCGGCGGCGTAGCCGGGCTCTCGATTCCGTCTCCAAAAATAGGCAACTTTGTTTTTGACTCTGACGCCAAACTGTTCTTTCTGATTTTCATCATTGCAATCATGTCTGTGCTGTTCGCAAAAAATATATTTCGCACAAAAGTGGGGAAGGCCTTTATTGCAATCCGTGATCAGGCCATCTCGGCGGAAGTCATGGGGGTGAACATTCTTAAATACAAACTGCTCTCCTTCGGTATCAGCTCATTTTATGTCGGCGTAGCCGGGGCGCTGATTGCGTACCAGGCAAAGATTATTTCACCAGAAACTTTCCCGATAACGGTGGCTATCGACTATCTAGGAATGATAATTATCGGCGGTCTCGGCAGCATTCTCGGCTCGATCTATGGTGCGATCTTCATCACGCTGCTACCGGAACTGTTGAGAATGGGCACATCCTCTCTGGCTGGTTCTTTCCCTGAGCTCGTAAACAAGCTGGCAGCTATGAAGGAGTTGGTCTTCGGTCTTTTGGTAATTATATTCCTGATTTTCGAGCCATCGGGTATGGCAGCCCGCTGGCACAGCATCAAAAACTACTGGAAACTATACCCGTTTTCACATTGATAATTTTGTAAGTCAGAAATCATCTTCTCCGTTTATTTGGCAGGAAATGGTTTCGATAACGCAGTATACTGTTTATCAGGGTTGAAAGTAACTAAGGAGAGATTTTCATCGGTATCTGCAGCGGCGGCATATTTCTTTTCCATCACCGGGAAGTTTAATTTTACTGGAGCAGCACCAACACAGAAAGGGAGGCAGGTATGAAATTAGGAAGAATTACGACGGCAGTGGCAGCGGTAATTGCAATCGCATCAACATCATTCGCGGCGGAGATCATCAAGGTCGGTGGTCTGTGGGACCTGACCGGCGTAACGGCAGACGTGGGGAAACCTTTTGCCGAAGGGGTTCAGGACGCCATTGCCTACACCAACGGAAAAGGCGGCATCAACGGCAAGAAGATCGAACTCATCAACGTGGACTACGCTTACAAGATCCCCCAGGCCAACGCCACCTACAAAAAGTTTGTCGAGCAGGACAAGGTCGTCATGATCAATGGTTGGGGAACCGGCGACACGGAAGCGTTGAAGGACATCATCTCCAAGGACAAGATCCCTTATTTGTCTGCCTCTTACTCCGGTCACCTGACCGATCCGGCCAAAACACCTTACAACTTCTTCGTCGGCGCCAGTTATTCTGATCAGATTCGCGGTTTTCTCCAATACGTTAAAAAGGACTTTAAAGGGAAAGGCGCTGCCAAAGTTGCCTTTATCTACCCAAATCACGGTTTTGGCAAGGCGCCCATCGAGGCAGGCCGGCAATATGCCAAAGAGTTGGGCATTGAGTTGGTTGATGAGGAGATTATCCCGGCCAGTTTTCAGGACGTTACCTCAAACTTGCTGAATATGCAGAAGAAAGCGCCTGATTACGCCTACGTACAGACCACTGTTTCGTGGTGCGCAGTACTGCTCAAGGATGCAAAAAAGCTTGGCATCAAAACCAAGTTCTTTCTGGGCAACTACGGCATGACCGAGGCGCTTCCGCTATTGGCCAAGGAGGCGGCTGAAGGCGTTTACGGCATGGCTACTCACGCCCCATATGGCGCAAATGTTCCAGGGATGAAATTACTGATAGACTGGAATAAGAAACACCCATCAAAAGACGTTCGCGACACGGTTTATGTACGTGGCTGGAGTTACGGCCTGGTCTGGTCTGAAGGCCTCAGGATTGCCGACAAGAACAAGCAACTTAATGGTGAAGGAGTAAAAAAAGCTCTTGAAACCCTGAAAAACTTTGATACTGGCGGTCTCGTACCACCAATTACCTTCACTGCTACAGATCACCGCCCGACAACAAAAACAACTATCTACGTCATCAAAGGCGGCAAGATGACCAAGGTTGAGGATGTTGAAATTCCACGCAAGAAAGAGTATCTGGGTCTGTAATAATTTTATATTAATTTTTGGGGGGGCCTTATGGCCCCCTCCTTTCCCTGACGAGGCACACCAACCATGCTCACCATCAGTAATGCAGAAGTTATCTACAACCGTGTCATACTGGTTTTAAAAGGGCTGTCGCTGCACGTCCCGGAAGGGAAAATAGTTGCCTTGCTGGGTGCAAATGGCGCTGGTAAAAGTACCACGCTCAAAGCGATATCGGGCCTTCTTAAATCAGAAGAAGGCGAGGTATCATCAGGCTCTATACTGTTTATGGGCGACTGCATCAATAATTTGGATCCGGAAGAGATCGTAAGAAAAGGTATCTTTCAGGTAATGGAGGGGAGACGGGTTTTCGAGGATCTGACCATTGAAGAAAACCTTGTTGTTGGTGGCCATACCCGCAAGGATTCGGCCGGTTTCAAGCGCGACAAAGATTTGGTTTATGATTATTTTCCCCGTCTTCGTGAACGACGCAACCAGTTATCAGGCTTTTTGAGCGGTGGCGAGCAGCAGATGCTCGCTATCGGCAGAGCGCTAATGGCGAGACCCAAATTGATGCTGCTTGATGAGCCGTCACTTGGTATTGCCCCACTGCTTGTTCAGGAAATTTTCCAGTTGATCAAAAAGATCAACTCTGAGGAAAAAACTACCATACTGCTTGTCGAACAGAACGCTAACATCGCTTTCAGCATCTGCGATTATGCCTACATCATGGAAGGCGGGCGGGTTGCCATGAGCGGCACAGTAGAACAGATGAAATCAAATGATGATGTCAAAGAGTTTTATCTTGGGATGGGCGAAGGAAAAGAAAAAAAGAGCTACCGGGAAATTAAAAGCTACAAGCGCCGCAAGCGTTGGCTGTAAGCATCAGAGACAGGCGGAAAGGCCATCGCAAAAACACATGCAAGGAGTAACTCATGGGCATCAGAGATATATTGGTACATCTTGACAATCTGGATGCAACTGAGAATCGGCTGGAATTGGCTGTCAACTACGCCATTAAGCATGAAGCCAACCTTAGAGGTCTTTATCTTACTAAAACTTTTTTCGAGCATCGTAATAGCCTGGAGCGATCTAATTATGAAAGAGTCGAATCCATGTTCAGGGAGAAGGTCTCTGCAGCCGGTATCAAATCGAATTGGGTCCGACCTGCTACCCGTTCAGGCATCCCTCTCGACGTTACTGATATAATGACTACCCAGGCTTACTACACCGATTTGGTTATAGTCGGACAATCCAACTCCAAGCACCCCAACCTGAACATCCCGCCTGAACTACCTGAGAGGCTAGTGATGCTATGCGGGCGACCAGTTCTGGTCGTACCCTATACAGGTTGCTTCAAGACAGCTGGTGATCGTATCATGATCGCCTGGAGAGCAGGTCGCGAGTCGGTTAGAAGCGTAAATGACGCGATGCCATGTATCGAAAAGTCTCATCACGTTTCAGTGGTAGAGGTATGTGCCGAAGCGATCCCTTCCGAGAGTAACGACCACATCATATATGTCCGTGACTTTATCGCCCAGCATAAGGTTGCAGCCCGGACGGAACAGATTTATGCGGGAAGTTTTTCTATCGGTGATACCATCCTCAACCTTGCCTGCGAGAAAACAGCAGACCTGCTGGTAATGGGAGCTTACACACATTCAAAGAGGGGTACTATGACTTTGAGTCCGATAGCCAACCATATTCTAAAGCACTTGACAGTGCCGGTTCTCATGTCACATTAAAACAACTGTTTTGCTACTTGATGCACAGAACACTCTTGAGAGTCTATGAATAATATTCCTGAAAATGAAGAATTAATTTCAATTGGCGACCTTGCCAAGAGTCTGGGGCTTACCACCAGAACCTTGCGCTATTGGGAAGAATCCGGAATAATTAATGCCGCACCCAGATCTGACGGGAGTAATCGTTTCTATTCCAAAGATATTGCCCTCAGAGTAAAATTCATTATCAAGCTAAAAGAGCTTGGACTTACCATCAAAGAGATGCAAGACCTTTATGCTGCGTACGGGGAAGCGAAACAGACCGAAAAGATGATTCCCGCTCTTGTTCAGATTCTGGACAAACATATAAATCTGGTAGATGAGAAGATTGCCAGAATGGCTTCTTTGAGAAAGGATATTGTAGAGTACAGGCAACGTATGTCTACCAAATTCAATGTACACTACCGCTGATTTCGGTAATGTTCAACTGCAGAGAATAAATGAGCAAATTAGAGAGCGGCACAGAGATATTCTCTGTGCCGCTCTCTAATTTTCAAACATTACAGTCTATTCTGCTTTAGTTTCGCAGGACGATTCCTCAGCTTCGGCAGTAACACTATTCTGAACTTCCGACGATTCACCACCCTGCCCAACGGCGTCATCCATAGCAGGAACTACTACTGCAGCGGGAGCCACTTTTGAGACAACAGGCATCGTTGTTTTCTTCTTTGCAGAAATTTTATTAGACTTGCCAAGCTTCACCTCTTCTTCAACCAATTCAATCAATGAAAGAGGAGCGGCATCTCCCTGACGGATTCCTAGTTTGATAATCCGTGTATACCCCCCGGGGCGGTCCTTATAGCGTGGCGCGATAGTGGAGAAAAGTTTGGTAACAACTGATTTCTCACGTATAACAGATGCCGCCAAACGCATGGCATGGAGATCACCCCGCTTGCCTAGCGTAATCATTCTCTCGGCAACAACGCGTATCTCTTTTGCTTTAGCATCAGTAGTAGTAATTTTTTCGTGGCTCAGTAGAGAAGTAACCATATTTCTGAACATCGCCTCGCGATGGCTAGTCTTCCTGCCAAGTCTTCTTCCGGTTTTCCCGTGACGCATAAATCAAATCCTTTCTGAAGCCGTTGCTAGTATTACTCTTCTTCCTTTTGTTCACCGTGCAGACGACGCAACAGTTCCTGATCAGGAAATCCATCAATTTTCATCCCGAAAGTCAGACCCATATCGGTAAGAATATCCTTAATTTCATTCAGTGATTTTCGACCAAAATTCTGGGTTTTAAGCATTTCGGCTTCCGTTTTGGTAACTAACTCTCCAATAAGCTTAATACCGGCGTTTTTGAGACAATTTGCAGAGCGGACAGAAAGTTCTAATTCTTCAACGGTACGGTAAAGATTTTCGTTTACTTTATCGCCGTCCTCCAAAGAATCCTCTTCTGCTAAAGGCTCGGCTTCCTCGTCAAAATTTATGAATATTGTAAGCTGTTCTTTCAAGATTTTTGCTGCATATGCCACAGCATCCTCAGGTTTGGCACTACCATCAGTCCAAACTTCAAGATTAAGCTTGTCATAATCTGTCATCTGACCAACACGCGCATTAGTAACGGAAAAATTTACTTTTTTTATCGGAGTATATATGGAGTCGATAGGAATCGTACCGACAGGAGCTTTTTCATCCCTGTTACGGTCAGCCGAGACATACCCTTTCCCCATCTTTACAGTAAGTTCAACTTCCAGGTTGGCGTCCTTGCCGCAAGTGGCGATGTGATGATCCGGATTCATCATCTCGACGTTGTGGCCAACCAGTATGCTACCAGCAGTGACAACGCCGGCACCTTTATGCTTTATGTTAATTACGGCCTGATCAGAGGAATGTAACTTCAACCTGACGCCCTTAAGGTTCAGAATTATGTCGGTAACATCTTCGGTAACGCCCTGTATAGAAGAAAATTCGTGCAGGACTCCCTTTATACGCACTGAAGTAATCGCAGCCCCCTGGAGTGATGAAAGAAGAACTCTTCTAAGTGAATTGCCTAAAGTTGTGCCAAATCCGCGTTCAAAGGGTTCCGCAAAAAACTTTCCATACGTATCTGAAAGAGAATCCTTTTCAACCTGAAGTTGTTTGGGTTTGATAAGATCCCGCCAGTTTTTATACATTAACTACCTCCTCCGGAGAAAAAAGCCCGGTTGTCGTTCAGGTCAAAGCATCAACGGTGTCCTGCTGATTACTTGGAATAAAGTTCCACGATCAGCTGTTCCTGGATAGGCGTGGTAATATCTTCACGTACAGGAACACCTTTCAGAGTGCCCTTGAAAGAATCGCGTTCAAGTTCAAGCCACTGCGGAATTCCACGACGCACAACCGCTTCCAGAGCATCATTAACAGAGACAATCTTTCTACTCTTCTCGCGTAGCTCAATAACATCGCCTGCTTTCGTCTGTATGGAAGGAATATTAACTTTCCTGCCATTTATAGTAAAATGTCCATGACGGACAAGTTGACGAGACTCCGTGCGGGATGTTGCAAATCCGAGACGATAGACGACATTGTCAAGACGACGCTCCAACAGTGAAAGCAGGTTTTCACCTGTTACGCCTCTCATGCGGTCTGCCATCTCGAAGTAGCCACGAAACTGTTTTTCAAGAATACAGTAAATACGACGCACCTTCTGTTTTTCACGAAGTTGAACGCCGTAGGCAGAAACCTTCGAGCGGCCCTGACCGTGCTGTCCCGGAGGATAATTGCGACGTTTGATTGCGCACTTATCAGTGTAGCAACGATCGCCTTTTAAAAATAATTCCATGTTTTCTCTTCTGCACAAACGGCATGAAGGTCCTGTATAACGAGCCAATGAAAACCTCCTTAATAGTGGTAAATCCTAAATCAAACTCTTCTTCTTTTGGGAGGACGGCAACCATTGTGAGGAATTGGAGTTACGTCCTTAATGAAACTTATGCTGAAACCAGCGGCCTGGAGAGCACGTAGAGCAGACTCACGCCCTGAACCAGGTCCCTTGACGTAAACCTCAACGCTACGCATACCATGTTCCTGGGCTTTTTTGGCACAGTCCTCTGCTGCCATCTGGGCGGCAAAAGGAGTACTTTTGCGAGAACCCTTGAAACCTTTGGCGCCAGCCGTCGACCATGCAAGCACATTACCGACCGGGTCAGTAATTGTAATAATGGTATTATTAAAAGTTGCCTGAATATGAGCAACGCCATTAGAAATGTTTTTGCGTTCCTTTTTTTTACGAACCACTTTTTTTGATGGGCTTGCCATTCTGTACTCTCCAGAGCTAGTTAATATTATTTCTTCTTACCGGCAACGGTTCGGGCGGGGCCTTTTCTGGTGCGCGCATTAGTCTTCGTGCGCTGGCCATTACAGGGAAGTCCTTTTCTGTGGCGGAGGCCGCGATAACAACCAAGATCCATGAGGCGCTTGATGTTCATGGAAACCTCTCGGCGCAGGTCACCTTCAACCTTGCAGTTACGGTCAATCTCGTCACGAAGCCGGGCAACTTCCGCTTCTGCCAGTTTATCTGTACGGGTATTCGGATCAATGTTAGTAACTTTGAGAATATTCTCAGCGACAGAACTACCTATTCCATAAATGTAGGTCAGTGCAATCACAATCCGCTTGTTTTTTGGTAAGTCAATGCCTGAAATGCGTGCCAATGGAAATTCCTCCTTTAATTACTCACCCCTGACGTTGAGAATGTTTAGGGATGTCGCAAATTACACGTACCACACCCTTGCGTTTTACAATTTTGCACTTGTCGCAGATTTTTTTAACCGATGCTCGTACTTTCATATATCCCCCTTCGCGCACCCCGCAAATCAGATGCGCGTCAAAATTTCCGGCCCATTCTCGGTAATCGCAACCGTATGCTCAAAGTGAGCAGAAAGACCACCATCACACGTAACTACAGTCCACTTATCATCAAGCACTCTCACTTCAGGTGCCTTCTCGTTGATCATCGGTTCAATCGCGAAAACCATACCAGCCTTCAACTTCACGCCCTTACCGGAGTTCCCATAATTAGGGATCTGCGGATCTTCATGCAGACTCTTCCCGATCCCATGACCTACAAAATCGCGAACAACAGAAAACCCTTTTTTTTCAACATAACTCTGTATGGCGAAGGATATATCACCCAATCTGTTACCTGGAACCGCCATTTCGATTCCTGCATACAAAGACTTTTCAGTAGTCGTTATAAGTTGATCCGCCAATGCTGAAACATCACCAACAGGAACTGTTATGGCCGCATCACCGTGAAAGTCATCAATTAAAATACCAAAATCAAGACTGAGGATGTCTCCAGAAACCAACTGTACACGAGTCGGCAAACCATGAACAACCTGATTGTTTGGAGAACAACAAAGTGAACTGGGATAATTGTGGTAGCCCTTAAAAGCACACTTTGCCTTACGCTTTGCGGCTTCTTCAGCTGCTATACGTTCGAGATCAAATGATGTTACACCAGGTCGAACCAGTTCGCGCAGTACGCAGAGAATCTCATACACGATACAGCCGGCCTTTCGCATCCGATCAATCTCGCGTGGAGATTTAAGAATGATCACCCATACCACCATCTATAAAAGAACAGATCTGCTTCTGAATATCCTTGATAGCGCCAGATCCGGAGATGTGACGCAAAAGGTCCTTTGATTCATAATAGGCTTTTAAAGGAGAAGTCTGCTGTTCATATACATCAAGCCTGTTTTTAACAGTTTGCTCTCTATCATCATCACGCTGAATCAATACAGAGCCACATACATCACAAATGCCGTCAACCTTGGCCGGGGCATAAATAATGTGGGAACCTTTGCCACAGGAAGAACAAGTTCTTCGACCCGATAACCGTTTAATTACTTCGTCATTTTCCAGTTCAAGGGAGATAACATGTTCGATACTTTTACCCATTTTCTCAAGCAGAATCATTAGTGCATCCGCCTGAGGAATGGTACGTGGAAAACCGTCCAGTATAAAACCGGACTTACAGTCATTTTCTGAAAGACGGCCCTTAACCAATCCGAGTACAATCTCATCGGAAACAAGGCCGCCGGCATCCATAATGGCTTTTGCTTCCAAGCCGAGCGAGGTCTTAGCGTTTACTGCGGAGCGCAACATATCTCCTGTAGAAATTTGTGGGATTCCGAAACGCTCAACAATAAACTGTGCCTGTGTACCTTTTCCAGCGCCCGGAGGCCCGAACAGAATCAGGTTCATGAGGTCACTTCCTCCCTCTGATTCTGACACCTTTAAGAAAACCTTCGTAGTTACGGGTTATTAAGTGGGATTCAATCTGCGCTACTGTATCCATTCCGACGCCAACAGCAATTAACAGCGCTGTGCCACCAAAATAAAATGGTAAGTTAAACTTTCCGATCAGAATTGAAGGCAGCACACAGACAATTGAGATATAAATTGCGCCTGCGAAAGTAAGACGAGTCAGAACACTGTCCATAAAATCCGACGTTTCCTTGCCCGGACGAATTCCTGGTATATAGCCACCATGTTTTTTTATATTTTCTGCAACATCAATCGGATTAAAGGTTACAGCTGTATAGAAGTAACAGAAGAATATGATGAACGCAACAAAAAAGATATTGTACACCCAGTTACCTGGACTCAAGCTAATAGCAAAATTCTTCACCCAAGGGATATCAATAAAATTTGCTATCGTTGCGGGGAACATGATGATTGAGGAAGCAAAGATCGGTGGGATTACACCCGCCATGTTGATTTTGAGTGGAAGGTGCGAAGTCTGGGCGTTAAATGTCTTCAGACCAACGGCTCGCTTGGCATAGTGAATAGGCAAACGGCGTTGGCCACGCTCGATAAACACAATTGCCGCGATTACAGCAGACATAAGTGCAAGTACGAAAATAACAACAAACAGTGATATTTGACCGGCATTCATCAGCTTTACAGTGTTTACCATAGCTTTAGGTATTCCTACCACAATACCGGCAAAAATAATTAAAGAGATTCCGTTACCAATCCCCTTCTCAGACATCTGTTCGCCTAGCCACATAACAAAAGCGGTACCAGCTGTCAAAGTGATAACCGTCATTATTCGGAAGCCCCATCCCGGGCTTGGAACTACCAACTCACCAGCAGGCCCACGCATACTTTCAAGTCCGACAGCAACACCCGTACCCTGAACAACGCTCAATAAAATTGTGCCATAACGGGTATATTGAATGATTTTTTTGCGGCCTGATTCGCCTTCCTTGGATAGCTTTTCAATAGCAGGCACAACTACGGTGAGTAGCTGAAATATAATCGATGAAGATATATAAGGCATAATACCAAGAGCGAAAACAGTCAAACGCTCGAGCGCGCCTCCTGAAAACATATCAAACAGGCCAAGTAAGGTGCCTTGAGCCTGTTTGAAAAAGTGAGCAAGTGCAATTCTGTCAATTCCAGGCGTTGGGATATGACATCCAACACGGTATACGGCAAGCATCCCAAGAGAAAACAGCACTCGTTTTTTAAGCTCGGGGATCTTGAAAATATTCTGAAAAGCTTCAAACACTAAACTATTTCCTCAACAGTACCACCAGCAGCTATTATCTTGTCCTTAGCTGACTGACTGAATTTGGTTGCTGACACATGAAGCGTTTTGTTCAAATCACCGTTACCCAAAACCTTAACAGGAGCAGATGAAGATTTTATCAGCCCTTTCGAAGCCAGGGCAATCCCGTCAATAACAGTACCAGCATCAAAAACGTCAAGCTGACTCAAGTTGACAATAGAATACTCAACACGGTCAAGAGGAATGAACCCACGCTTGGGTAGACGACGCTGAAGAGGCATCTGCCCCCCCTCAAAACCGGCCTTGATACTACCTCCAGAACGGGCTTTCTGTCCCTTATGGCCCTTGGTCGCGGTTTTACCGTGGCCTGAACCGGTTCCACGACCAATACGCTTCCTATTTTTTGTAGACCCAAGTGCGGGTTTGAGGCTATTGAGTTCCATTATATTCTACCCCTTTATCTATTCAACAGTGAGCAGATGAGCAACCTTGTTGATCATACCGCGGATTTCAGGACTATCAGGACGCTGAACAGTCTGATTAAGCTTCGACAATCCCAGGCCCGCAACAACGTTACGATGCTTCTTAGGTGCACATATAGTGCTTTTAGCAAGTGTAATCTTAAGGATGCTGCTCATGTTAATCCCTCACGTAATTGATTATTCAACGATACCGCGGCGCGCGGCAATCTCTTCAGGAGTCTTTAGCCGCTTAAGCCCGGCAAAAGCCGCCTTGATAACATTATGCGGGTTGTTGGAACCGAGGCACTTGGAAAGTATGTTATTGATGCCGGCTGCTTCAAATATGGCTCGGGCAGCACCTCCAGCAATAACGCCAGTACCAGCTGACGCCGGCTTCATAAGAAGTTTGCCGGCTCCAAACTTGCCCTCGATCTCAAAAGGAATGGTCTGACTCTGATTCACAGGAACCTTTATAAGATTTTTCTTAGCCTGTTCAACACCCTTCCTAATGGCTTCCGGAACCTCATTAGCTTTGCCAAGGCCATAACCTACGTGACCACTCCCGTCTCCTACGACAATAAGAGCAGAAAAGCTGAATCTGCGGCCACCCTTGACAACCTTCGCAACTCTGCTGATGTGGACGACCCGATCAGTAAGATTAAGTTCTGCTGGATTGATTCTACTCAAAGAAAACCTCCTAGTACGCTTAGAAGTTCAACCCGGCTTCGCGGGCTGCATCTGCAAGCGCTTTGATTCTGCCATGATAGAGAAAACCATTGCGGTCGAAAACAACGGTAGTAAGACCCTTTTCAAGAGCCAAGCGAGCAATTTCCTTGCCTATTGCGGACGCTGCAACTACGTTACCTGTGTTTGCAAGTCCCTTGGCCGCTTCTGACAATGTTGATGCTGCAACAAGAGTTGAGCCCTGAGTGTCATCAATGATCTGGGCATAAATATGGCGCGCACTTTTGAAAACATTGAGTCGGGGCCTATCTGTTGTTCCACGCACTTTTTTTCTTACTCGTACCTGACGCTTCAGGCGAGTAATTGTTTTAATAGCAGTCTTAGCCACAAATTTCTCCTTATAAAGACTATTTCTTGCCGGTTTTGCCGGCTTTTCTCAATATAGTCTCGTCAGCATACTTTATTCCCTTGCCTTTATAAGGCTCCGGGCTACGGAACGACCTGATTTTGGCAGCAGTCTGTCCGACTAACTCTTTGTCAAAACCTTTAACAGAAAGCTTGGTCATCTTTTCAACTTCAATAGATATTCCATCAGGAATCAGAAAATTTACAGGATGCGAATAACCGAGGCTAAGTACCAGTTCCGTACCCTTTACCTCTGCACGGTAACCAACACCGTTAATCTCAAGGTTAGTCTGAAAACCTTTAGTTACGCCGACAACCATGTTATTGATTAAAGTTCTGGTCAGGCCATGAGCTGATCTGGCTGAGTTGGTCTCTTCGCACCTGGCGACTACGATCACTGAATCGCTGATTGTAAGTGATATGTTCGACATAATCTGACGTGATAGATTGCCGTTTGGACCATGCACTGACAGAACGGAGTCACTAAAACTAATTTTGACACCCTTAGGTATTTCAATGGGTAGTTTGCCTATTCTTGACATCTAAATATACTCCTTGTCGCAGTAGTTACCAGACAGTGCAGATGAGTTCGCCGCCGACGCCGGCTTTGCGGGCAGCATTGTCAGTGATAACTCCCTTTGATGTTGAGAGAATAGCAATGCCGATACCGCTTTTAACAACAGGGATATCCTCTGACTTTACGTATACCCTTCCGCCAGGCTTGCTAATACGTTTGATCTCGTTGATAACACTGTCTTTCTCATCGATATATTTCAAATAAACCCTCAGTACACCCTGAAGATTATCCGAAATAACCTTGTAGTTTTTAATAAAACCTTCCTGTTTCAACACATTGGCCAAACTTACCTTCATGTTGGAAGAAGGAATGTCTACTTTCTGGTGCTTTACCATGTTTGCATTTCTGATTCTGGTAAGCATGTCAGCGATTGGATCTGTCATTGACATTGTGCGTTTGCTCCTGTCTCTTTCTCTATATAGGGCTTGACTAAGTTACCAGCTTGACTTAATTACACCGGGAATTTGGCCGGAGGAGGCGTACTTGCGCAGGCATATCCTACACATTTCAAATTTCCGATAGAAGGCTCTAGGCCTCCCGCATACCGGGCAGCGATTGTGCTGGCGAACCTTGAATTTAGGTTTGCGCTGAGATTTGATGATCATTGAAGTTTTTGCCACAAAATCCTCCAGATTTCTTAGTTCCTGAACGGCATGCCCAGATACTTGAGAAGAGCTTTGCCTTCCTCGTCTGTCTTGGCACTTGTTACTATCGTAATATTCATTCCTTTGATCTTGTCAACCGTGTCATAGTTGATTTCAGGGAATATAAGCTGTTCCTTGATACCGAGCGTGTAGTTTCCTTTACCATCGAAAGCCTTGCCTGAAACGCCTTTAAAGTCACGTACCCTAGCAAGCGAGACATTCATGAGACGGTCAAGAAATTCATACATTCGATCACGGCGAAGAGTCACCATGCAGCCAATCGGCATACCCTCGCGCAACTTGAAAGTAGCGATCGATTTTTTTGCTTTGGTAATGACAGACTTCTGACCGGTAATCGCATTCATCTCAGCAGTCGCAGAATCCAGAATTTTAATATTCTGAATTGCTTCCCCTAAACCCATATTAACAACTATCTTCTCAATCCGGGGGATTTCCATGCAACACTTGTATGCAAAATCCTTGCGAAGTTTGGGTACTATTTCACTGTCATATATATCTTTTAAACGAGACATTGATATTGCTCCTCCAAAGTAGTTCTAAAGCGAATTACCACATTTGACACAAACACGCTGTTTTTCACCATTTTCCAAGAACTTTTTACTGGTGCGAACCGGCTTGGAACATTTGGAGCAGTAAGGCATGACATTGGAGAGGTGGATAGCGGCCTCTTTCTCTTTAATACCACCTGCCTCATTCCCCTTGGCCTTAAGGTGGCGTTTTACCAGATTTAGACCTTCAACAATAACGCCATTCTTTTTGGGCAGGATTTGCATGACTTTGCCAGTCTTGCTCTTTTCCTTGCCGGCGATAACCATCACCGTATCGCCCTTGTTAACATGGGATTTCATGGCTTGCATCTAAATTCTCCGATATCTTTTATAGTACTTCCGGCGCAAGAGATATAATTTTCATGAACTTCTTGGCGCGGAGTTCTCTTGCAACCGGGCCGAAAATACGCGTCCCAACAGGTTCTTTGGCATTATTGATTACAACGCCAGAATTATCATCAAACCTGATATAAGATCCATCAGGACGACCAAGAGCTTTTGCAGTTCTTACTACAACGGCCTTAACTACATCGCCTTTTTTTACTTTCGAGTTAGGTAGTGCTTCACGCACTGAAGCGACAATTATATCACCCACGCCAGCATACTTTCTCTTGGAGCCACCCAGCACTTTTATACAAAAAAGCTTTTTAGCGCCGGAATTATCGGCTACATCCAGTATTGTCTGCATTTGAATCATTACACGACACTCCCTGTACTAAGAGATACTTTCTATAATCTGCTTAAGGCTCCATCGTTTATCCTTGCTCATCGGACGGCACTCAATGATCTCTACACGATCACCGGTCTTGGATGAATTCTGCTCGTCGTGAACCTTGTATTTAACGCTGCGCTTGATATATTTATTGTAGACACTGTGTTTAACAAGACGGTCAACCTTTACAACAACAGTTTTTTCCATTTTGTCGCTTACAACAACACCTACCTGAGTCTTTCTGTGACCGCGTTCACTCATTTTGATGCTCCCTATGCCTTGCTCTCAGTAAGAATGGTATTAATCCTGGCAATATCCTTACGGATATTTTTAAGTTTGGAGGTATTCTCCAACCTGCCGGTGTGTAGCTGAAATTTAAGGTTGAAAAGTTCCTTGGTGCTTTCATTCTGCTTTTTAAGCAGTTCTTCAGGCAATAGTTTTCTGAGATCGTTAGGCTTCATGGAGTTCCCCCCTTGCAATGAACTTGGTTGAGAGGGGCAACTTATGAGCAGCCAACCGGAGCGCCTCACGAGCAATCTCTTCAGTGACACCCTCCATCTCGTATAATATAGTGCCGGGCTTTACAACGCAGACCCATGAATCAGGAGAACCTTTACCTTTACCCATCCTCGTTTCAGCTGGTTTGGCGGTAAGCGGCTTATCAGGGAATATACGAATCCAGATTTTGCCACCCCTCTTGATATAACGAGTCATTGCAATACGTGCCGCTTCAATCTGGCGTGAATCAAGCCAACCGCATTCTAATGCCTGAAGTCCGTACTCGCCAAAGGAAAGTTCTATACCACGACATGGCTTACCGCTCATGCGGCCCTTCATCTGTTTTCTATGTTTTACCCGTTTCGGCATTAACATTGATACTTGCTCCTATTGTGCAAAAATAAAAAGTTACTTACCCGGCAGAATTTCACCTTTGAATATGAGAACCTTGATACCGATAATGCCGTAAGTTGTTTTGGCCTCGGCAAAACCATAATCGATATCAGCCCGTAGGGTATGCAAAGGTACACGCCCTTCACGATACCATTCGGTGCGTGACATTTCAGCCCCACCCAAGCGCCCGGAACAGGTAATTCTAATACCCTTGGCCCCAAATTTGAGCGTAGAGGTCACACTCTTCTTCATGGCCCTACGAAAGGCTATACGCCGCTCCAGCTGAAGCGCCACATTTTCAGCCACCAGTTGTGCATCAAGCTCGGGCTTCCGTACTTCAGTGATAGTAATATAGATTTCTTTAGAGGTAATCTGAGCAAGCTCTTTTTTTATCGTTTCTACCTCAGTTCCCTTCTTTCCGATAATCAGACCGGGTCTTGCGGTAAAAATATTGATCTTTGTTTTATTGGCGGCACGCTCTATTTCTATTTTGGATACACCAGAACTATATAGACGTTTTTTCAAAAATTTTCGGATAGCCAAGTCTTCATGCAGAAGCTTTGCATAATCTGCCTCAGCATACCACTTGGAGTCCCAAGTCTTTGTGATTCCGAGCCTAAAGCCAATCGGATTTATTTTTTGTCCCAAACTACACCTCCAAAGAATAAAACTATTTCGTGTCTGAAAGAGTTACCGCAATGTGACTTGTTGGTTTGCGGATTTTGCTGGCCCGCCCCATGGCTCTCGGGACAAAACGTTTAAGTGCGGCTCCGCCATCAACATAAATTGTTTTAACAATCAGACGATCAACATCGGATACGCCCTTTTGTTCGGCATTGGCAACAGCGGACTTGAGCAGCTTGGAGATAAGCTTTGCAGAAGGCTGTGGCATGAACCTCAAGGTATTTAGTGCATCCTGAATACCTTTGCCGCGGACAAGATCAACCACAAGGCGCGTCTTGCGAGGTGAAAGGCGTATGGATGTCAGTTTTGCGCTGGATTCCATTTCAAGCTCCCTTACTACTTCTTGACTTTACTCTTTTTATCAGCGGCATGGCCGTGAAAAGTTCTAGTTGGTGAGAATTCACCCATTTTATGCCCCACCATGTTTTCAGTAACGAAAACCGGTATGAACTTGCGACCGTTATGTACTGCAAAACTACAACCGATGAAATCAGGGCTGATCGTTGAGCGACGTGACCAGGTCTTAATAATCTTTTTGGAATTGGGACCTTCTGCCAGAACCTTTTTGATCAGATGATCATCAATAAAAGGACCTTTTTTTATTGAACGTGCCATAGTATATCAGCCTCTCAACTTGTTATTTGCTACGCTTCTTGATTATGAAGCGATCAGTAGACTTATTTGTTCTTGTTTTATATCCCTTAGTAGGAATGCCCCATGGAGTAACCGGATGACGACCGCCGGATGTACGCCCTTCCCCACCACCATGCGGGTGGTCAACCGGGTTCATTGCGACACCACGAACCTTAGGACGTTTTCCGAGCCAACGAGAACGGCCCGCTTTACCAATATTGACATTCTCGTGGTCAGTATTGCCAACCTGTCCAATCGTAGCATAACAATCCTGGAGAACCAGACGAACTTCACCGGAAGGTAGCTTGACTTGTGAGTATTTACCCTCTTTGGACATCAATTGTGCGAAAGTTCCGGCACTCCTTGCAAGCTGCGCGCCCTTTCCAATCTTTAGCTCAATGTTGTGAATGATTGTGCCAAGCGGAATAGAGCGGAGCGGAAGGGAATTTCCCGGTTTTATGTCCGCCTCAGGGCCACTGATAACCATGTCACCGACTTTGAGATCAAGAGGCGCAAGAATATATCGCTTTTCGCCGTCAACATAATTCAGCAGAGCTATCCTTGCACTACGGTTAGGATCATACTCAATACTGGCAACAGTAGCAGGAATACTGCGTTTATCGCGGCGAAAATCAATGATGCGATATTTCTGTTTATGACCGCCACCCTGATGCCGGGCGGTAATGCGACCGTATGAGTTCCTGCCACCACTTTTCTTCAAGGAAACAAGTAGTGATTTTTCAGGAGTAGAAGTTGTTATTTCATCGAACGCGGAACAGGTTTGGTGCCTGCGTCCTGCTGAAGTTGGATTATAGCTTTTGATTCCCATTGTGAACCCCAAACGTATTAGTTAGACTTCAAAGAAATCTATTGATTGCCCTTCCTGGAGCGTTACATATGCCTTTTTCCAGTTGGACCGTTTGCCATAAGTTTTTCCTGAACGCTTAACTTTGCCAGCCACCGTTACGGTTCTTACGTCAGCAACCTTGACTTTGAACAATGACTCAACAGCATGTTTGATCTCTATCTTGTTCGCATCTTTATCAACAACTACTGCGACTGTGTTTGAAGCATCTGCACCGAGTGATGTTTTTTCGGTAACATGGGGTTTTTTAATCACGGAATAGATATTCATTTCTGCAATGCTCCTTCTGCAGACTGCACAGAGCCCTGGGTAAATATAATGTGCTTGAATTTAAGCATATCATGCACATTAAGGGCATCGTGCCTCAGCATTTTGACATGGGGGACATTGCGGGCCGATAGAAACAAATTATTGTTAAAGTCATCCGTAACAATTAAAGAGCGTTCAAGCTCAAAACGTTTCATAAACCCGACAAATTCCTTAGTGCATATTTTGTCAAATTCAATTTTATCAAGAACAGTAATCCCGTTATTCTTGAGTTTAAAAGTCAGAACCGAGCAGAGCGCAGCTGCCCTGGCCTTTTTATTCATGCTCAGGTTGTAGATTTTCGGCTGAGGACCGAAAGCAACACCACCTCCAGGATACTGAGGAGCTCTGCTACAACCTTGGCGGGCGTTACCGGTACCTTTCTGTTTAAAAGGCTTTTTACCACCGCCTGAAACAGCGGATCGATTTTTTACTGCAACGGTGCCGGCCCTACGGTTGGCAAGCTGGACTCGTAGTGCCTGATGAATAAGGCTTTCCCTTACTTCAACACCAAATACATCCTCTGACAGCTGGACTTCGCCAACCTGTTGCCTGTTCATATTATAGACAGCTATTGAAGGCATACTCAAACTCCCGAATAATTACTAAGCTTTGACGCTCTGTTTTACGAGCACGATTGAATTTTTGTGACCTGGGACAGCGCCTTTAATCAGCAAAAGGTTGTCTGCCACATTCACACGCACAATCTTAAGGCGCTGAATGGTAACTTTCTCATTGCCCATCTGTCCGGGCATCTTTTTATTTTTAAAAACATGTGATGGCGTTGCAGATGCTCCAATCGAGCCTGGTGCTCTATGAAAGCGGGAGCCGTGTGAAGCGCGGCCGCCTTTAAAGTTCCATCGTTTAATAACGCCTTGAAAGCCTTTGCCTATGCTGATTCCGGTTACATCTACAACATCCCCGTCGGAAAACTGGTCTACCGTCAGAGTTTCACCGACATTCATGTCAGAAGCCTGTTCAAACTTAAGTTCGCGAAGGTGTCTGAACACACCGTGACCTGACTTCGTGCAATGACCAAGAGCGGGTTTATTCACGCCAGCTGCGGCAATGGACTCAAATCCGACCTGAACAGCCGAATAACCATCCGCTTCAGTGGTCTTTTTCTGAATCACGTAGCAGGGACCGGCCTGAACAACAGTAACCGGCACTCGTGTTCCGTCTTCCAGGAATATCTGGGTCATACCCAGCTTTTTTCCGATGATACCTTTCTTCATAGTCAATCCTATTCAGTCGTAGTAACAGTTACAGTTTGATTTCTACATCAACTCCGGCAGACAAATCCAGTTTCATCAAAGCATCAACCGTCTGCTGGGTCGGATCAAGAATGTCGATCAGGCGCTTATGGGTTCTGATCTCGAATTGATCCCTGGACTTTTTGTCGACGTGCGGTCCGCGGAGAACACAATATTTGTTAATCACTGTCGGAAGCGGAATCGGACCTGCAACACGGGCACCAGTTCTTTTTGCGGTCTCTACAATCTCGCTTACTGAAACGTCCAGCAGTTTATGGTCATACGCCTTTAGGCGAATTCTGATTTTCTGGCTCTGCATTGATATCCTCGTCACATTTCAGATTTATTCAATAATGGAAGCGACTACGCCTGCGCCAACGGTCCGGCCACCTTCGCGGATAGCGAAGCGCAGACCCTCGTCCATGGCTATAGGGGTGATCAGGTTGATTGTCATGGCAACG
>JAQTRC010000018.1 GCA_028712665.1 Desulfuromonadaceae bacterium | reverse complement strand
ACCGGTCCGCAAGATCATCGCAGAGCGGCAGGCAGCTATGGAGCATACGCGCTCCGAAGCCGAACGGTTGCGAACTGAGGCGGCCGAACTGGGGGAGAGATACCAGGGACGCCTGGCCTCCTGGGATACGGAAAAGGCGGAGTTAAGGCTCCGGTTGCAAACCGAGATTGCCGCCGAGCGTCGGCGTTTGAAGGCAAACCTGGATCTGGAACTTGGCGGGATGCGGGAGAAGGCTCGTGTGATGGAAGAGCGCAGCGCCCTGGAGATGGTTCGAATGAGTGAAGAGCGGGCAATTGGCATCGCCGGACAGTTTGCGGCCAGGCTGCTGAGCCGTACCGCAACCCCGGAGCTCGGAAAGCGGCTTATGGAGATGCTGCTTGAAGACCTTACCGGAATTCCCGACGAACAACGCCGCGCCATTGTCGAGGCGCTTGGAAGGGAAGAAGCTGCGGTGCAGGTAGTCAGCGCTCATCCACTCCCCGAAACTGTGTCGGAACTGTTTGAGGCTCGTTTTCGGGAACTGTTCCCGGCGGCTAAACAGTTCAGCTTCAGCGTTAACGAAGAGCTTCTGGCCGGAATCCGTGTGATAGTAGGACCGTGGAACCTCTCTGCAAACCTCAAGGACGAACTCGCTTTTTTCCGGGGTGGGATCAATGGAGACTGAAACCTTCCCCAGATCACCGCCACTATCCCCTCAACTCTCCCCACTGACAGATCTGGAGAGCAGGCTCTCAGCGTATCGGCCGACGAGCCGCGTCATGGAGCGGGGATGCGTTGTCGCCGTGGGGGATGGTGTGGCATGGATTCGCTGCCTCCCCTCAGCCGCCCTTGATGACATCATCATTCTGGAGGATGGCAGCCGGGCGCTGGTGTTTCATTTGGGAAAAGAGCTGGTCGGCGCAATTCTTCTCCAACAGACTGGCCGTCTCACCGCCGGAACCGGGGCGCTGCTCTCCGGCTCCAGACCCGTCGTCCCGGTGGGAGAAACCATGCTGGGCAGGGTCGTTGACCCGCTCGGCCAGCCGCTTGACGGACTCCCGCCGCCGGGCAACTGCATCCGCTGTCCGATCTTCGGCCCCTCCCCGCCGATTCTGGCCCGCACCTTTGTCAATACCCCACTCTACAGCGGTACGAGCATCGTTGACACCATGATCCCGATCGGCAAGGGGCAGCGTCAGTTGATCATCGGCGGGGCATCCACCGGGAAAAGCTCTCTGGCCATTGATGCGATTATAAGCCAGGCGGAGACCGGCGTACTCTGTATCTACGTCCTGATCGGTCAGAAACGTTCCAAGGCGGTCACCATTGTAGAGACCCTGCGAGAGGCCGGTGCGCTTGCCCATACGACCGTCGTGGTGGCCGAGGCATTCGAGTTGCCCGGCCTCAAATACCTGGCCCCCTTTGCCGGATGCGCCATCGCCGAGGAGTGGATGCAGCAGGGACGGGACACTCTCATTGTCTATGACGACCTCTCCCTCCACGCACAGACCTACCGGGAAATATCCTTGCTGCTCAGGCGGCCGCCGGGGCGGGAGGCGTATCCCGGCGACATTTTCTATCTCCATGCCCGCCTGCTGGAACGCTCCACCGCTCTTGCCGCAAGCCACGGAGGGGGCAGCATGACCGCGCTGCCGATCATCGAGATACAGCAGGGGGAGCTGGCCGCCTACATCCCCACCAACCTGATCTCCATCACCGACGGCCAGATCTACCTCGATCAGGAACTCTTCGCCGCCGGTTTCCTTCCGGCCATCGACATTACCCGTTCGGTCTCTCGCATAGGAGGCAAGGCCCAGCAACAACGGATCAAGGAGGAGGTGGGGCGGATGAAACTCGACTACCTCCAGTTTCTGGAGCTGGAAATCTTCACCCGTTTCGGCGCACGACTGGAAGCCTCGGTCGAGGCCCGGATCAGGCGTGGCAGGGTGCTGCGGGAACTGCTCAGGCAGGAGCGGCGCGCGCCGCTTCCTGTCGAGTATCAACTGGCCTGGCTCACAGCCTTTAACGAGGGGATGCTGGACGGGAAGCTGCCGGAAGCGATTCCGGACATTACGAGGCGGATCGCCGCAGCTGTAGAGAGAGGTCGTTGCACCCTGGAGAGTGACAGAGAGGCGTGGCGCGAACTGCTTGCCGTAGCGTTGGCGGAAAATGGCGGGGCAGATGGCCGGGCGGCGTGAGCTTGAACGGCGGTTGCGGGCCTTGGGTGATATCGGCGCAATCCTGGGGGTCATGAAGAACCTCGCCCTGATGGAGAGTGGGAAGCTTTCCCGAGTTCTTGCACCCCAGCGCGAGATGGTTGCGACCCTGGAGGCGACCGCCGCAGATTTTTTGGCATTTCATCCAGAACCGGAACCGTCTCCGGACGAAACAGTTGAGGTGCTGCTGCTGGTTGGTTCGCAGCGCGGATTCTGTGGAAATTTCAACGACCTGATACTCGCCGCGCTACCGGTAGAGAAAGAGGGACAAAGCAGACCGCTCCGCATTGCGGTCGGCGCCAAACTCTCCGGACGGCTCCGGGCAGACGTTTATCTGGATGGCCCGCACTCGGCCGAGGAGATCGGGCAGGTTATCCGCGATACGACGGATGCCCTGCGTGCCCTGCTTATCCACGCCGATGGCGCCCATTCCCTGCAATTCTCAGCACTCCATCACGATCCGGATAGAGGGTGCGTTGTCGTACGTCAGTTGACCCCATTAACCCGTCAAACAGAGCGAACAGAAATCACCGCAACCTACCCGCCTCATCTGAATATTTCACCGGAAGCATTTTTAGCCCAACTCGCCGAACAGCATCTTTTGGCGGCTATCACCGAGGTTTTTCATCGTTCCCTCATGGCCGAAAGCCGTTTCCGGCTGAGCCACATCGAAGGCGCCTCGCGCCGCATGGAACGTCGAATCACAGAGCTGAAGAGAAAACAAACCCTTGCCCGGCAAGAGGAGATCATCGAGGAGATCGAGGCGATTCTTGCCGGTGCGGCTCTGGATGATACGGAAGTACTGGGCGTGATGTCCGTCTCTGTACAACCTGAAAAAGCATGTACGGCAGGGTGAATAGTGCGCAGAAAGGCCTTAACCATAATTATTCCTCAGGCCTGAACCGGAACCAGCAGCGCGGGAACCGCTCGGCAAGCTTATGAAATTTACCTTGACAGACTACGCTTAAATGCATTATATGATTAATCAATCATATAATGGAGCTTGAAATGAACAAAACTCATTTTCGTGCAGAAATTCTGAAAGCCCTCGGTCAACCTACCCGCCTCAAGATCATTGACTTTCTACGTGATGGCGAGCGTTGCGTCTGCGAAATATTCCCGGCCATCGACGAAGAACAGTCCAATACTTCGCGTCATCTGAATCTGATGGTATCAAGTGGCATCCTCTTTCGCCGCAAAGAAGGGGTCAAAATATTCTACGCTGTCAAACACCCCGAAATTTTCGAACTGGTTGATCTGGCAACCCTGATCATGACTCAGGAGATTAACGGTCGCCACAAGCTGCTACTGGCGGCATAATTTTTTTTGCTCGAATGCATGAGCAAACAATCACATTATCATGGAATGGATATGCTAAAAGAAACTGCCGATTACATTACGTTTGATCTGCTGGGGTTCACACCCGGAACCAACCTGGGCGAATCTCTCGACTTCTTCCTGTACGACACCACCAAGATTTTCCTGTTATTGACCACGATCATCTACGTAGTGGCAATCATCCGAACATCCTTCCCGCCGGAAAAGACCAAGCGCATCCTCTCGCACAAGCGGGAATACATCGGCAACGTCCTGGCCGCCCTGCTTGGCATCGTCACCCCTTTCTGCTCATGCTCTGCAGTGCCGCTCTTCATCGGGTTTGTGGAGTCGGGCGTGCCGCTGGGCGTGACCTTTTCCTTTCTTATTTCGTCACCGATGGTAAACGAAGTGGCGCTGATCATGCTCTGGGGGCTGTTCGGCTGGAAGATCGCCCTGATCTATATCGGAACCGGCTTAATAGTGGCGATTGCCGCAGGTATTGTCATCGGAAAACTCAAGATGGAGAAGTACGTTCAGGATTACGTTTGGAAGATGCAGGTCGGCAATGCGGAGATCATCGTAATGAGCTTCCGGGAGAAGCTTGACTATGCCCGTGAGTACACCCTGGAGCTGCTTAAGAAAATCTGGCCCTATGTGGTGGTCGGGGTTGGCCTGGGAGCCTTCATCCACGGCTTTGTACCGCAGGACTTTCTGGCAAAATGGGCAGGGCGTGACAATCCCTTTGCCGTGCCGGTAGCGGTGGCGCTGGGGGTTCCGCTCTACAGTAACGCTGCAGGTGTAATCCCGATTGTCCACGCATTGATGGAGAAAGGGATGGCGATAGGCACCGTGCTGGCCTTCATGATGGCGGTCACGGCACTGTCGCTGCCGGAAGCGATTATTCTGAAGAACGTCTTGAAGAATCGCCTTTTGGCGGTATTCTTCGGGATAGTTGCTATGGCGATAGTCTGCGTAGGGTATCTGTTTAACGCGATTCTCTAAAAAGGGCCCCATGTCTCACATTGACAACGCCATATCCAGGCGCCTCATATTTGCCATAACCCTGACCGCAATTACTCTGATAGCGGAGGTGATTGGCGGCATTTGGTCCAATTCTCTGGCGCTGCTCTCAGACGCGGGGCATGTTTTTCTGGATCTCTTTGCATTGACGCTTTCTCTGGCAGCGATCAAGCTGGCGGCCCAGCCGCCAAGCGACCGGCATTCCTATGGCTGGCACAGGGCTGAAGTGCTGGCATCGTTGATCAATGGCCTGACGGTCTTTCTGATGGCGATTGCCATTCTCTATGAAGGGAGCAAGCGGCTGGTTGCGCCGGAAATGGTGCAGACAACTCCGATGCTGGTCATTGCGGTATTGGGACTGATTGCCAATCTGTCGTCCGCCAAGGCTCTGCACGGGCATTCCCATGATGATTTGAATGTTAAAAGTGCGTTTCTACATGTACTTGGGGATGCCGCCGCCTCGGTGGGGGTGATTGCCGGTGCACTCCTGATGCGTTACACCGGCTGGTATCAGGCTGATCCGATCATCTCAATCGCGATTGGATTGCTGATTCTGGCAGGAGCCGGCCGGCTGCTGCGAGAGGCGGTCCATATCCTGATGGAAGGGGTGCCGCGCGGCATGTCTGTTGATCGGGTTGCGGTTTGCATTCGCGGCATCGATGGTGTTTCGGATGTCCACCATCTCAACATATGGGCGGTCTGTTCACATATTTTTGCCCTGTCGGCACATGTTGAAATAGAACCTGAGTATGATGGTAAGCGGGAGGAACTGCTACATCGGATCGAACATGAGCTGGCGCACGAGTTCCATATCACGCATACCACAATCCAGTTTGATTGTACCAGTTGCAACGGCGGCCCGCTGATCAAGGAGTTGAGCCATACAGAACGACATTCCGGCAGTTGCGGACATTCACACTCATAATAATAAACGGAGGATATCAAATGAAGATCGAAGTACTTGGAACCGGCTGCTCCAAATGCAAGAGTCTCTATGAAAACGCGAAGATGGCGGTACAAGAAAGTGGCAAGAGTGCAGAAGTCGTCAAGGTTGAAGAGATTCCGAAAATAATGGCCTACGGCGTCATGAGCACACCTGCGCTGGTGGTTGACGGTCAGGTCAGGTTTACCGGCAAGGTGGCCTCTGTAGCGGAAATCATGGGGGTTCTTTGATGCGCTTTTTTGCTCTTTTCATTCTCCTGACGGTTACGACTACCGCCTGGGCCGAACTCCCTTCAGCTAACGATGCTGCCATCCGCGCCGCGCTGACATCCGGAAAACCTACGGTTGCCGATTTCGGCGCCCGCACCTGCATCCCCTGCAAAAAGATGGCTCCGATTCTGGAGGAGCTGAATCGCGAACTTAAAGGCAGGGCGAATATCCTCTTTACCGATGTCTGGAAGGAGAACAAACTCGGCGGGCAATACAGGATACAGATGATTCCGACCCAGATATTCTTTGATGCCAAAGGCAAAGAGGTCAAACGCCATATCGGCTTCATAGACAAAACTGATATCCTGAAAGAGTTGAAAGCTGCCGGGCTCAAATGAGCTTTCTGGATAACATAGAACAGATCATCACGCTCTATCCACAGTTT
This sequence comes from Desulfuromonadaceae bacterium, assembly GCA_028712665.1. Taxonomy (GTDB): domain Bacteria; phylum Desulfobacterota; class Desulfuromonadia; order Geobacterales; family Pseudopelobacteraceae; genus JACRCG01. Next base: position 38,807 of record JAQTRC010000018.1, on the reverse strand, counting down.
GCTTTCGGAGCGGTCTTTCTGGCCGGGGTGCTCTCATCGGCCTCTCCCTGTGTACTTGCCACCATCCCTCTGGTGGTCGGCTTCGTTGGGGGCTACAGCGATGGCGACCGGGCCAAGGCGTTCCGTTATTCACTGGTTTTTGTGCTCGGGTTGTCGCTGACCTTCACCGCCTTCGGCGCGGCAGCCGGGCTTCTGGGAACCATGTTCGGCACCCTGGGGGGACCGTGGTATCTGATCGCCGGGACCATCGCACTCGTCATGGGTGGCCAATTGATGGGACTGTACGAGATCCGCCTGCCGATCAGGCGCGATTTCAAACCAAAACGCGGCGGCATTCTCGGAGCCTTCCTGCTCGGTCTTTTCTTCGGCGTCGTATCCTCACCCTGTGCCACACCTGTACTGGTAGTTCTGTTGACACTTGTTGCGGTTAAAGGGCATGTATTGTACGGCATCGCGCTGTTGTTCTGCTACGCCATTGGCCACTGCCTGCTGATGCTCTTTGCCGGAACCTTCACCGGTTTTGTGGAGGGTTTTATCAAGGCTCGCGGCGTGGTCAACTTCTCGCTCTGGGCCAAGCGGTTCAGCGGGCTTGTTGTAGCTTTGGTTGGTGGCTGGTTTGTATTGCAGGGATTGTAGGCAGAAAAGAATATCGTCGATGATTATCAGAATCTAAAAAGGAAAATGGTTATGAAAATAATTCTATCTCTGATCATGCTCGCTATTCTGCATTTTATCGCTTCTCCTGCTATCTCCCAGGAGCCTGCCTTTGACACATTCCTCACCCGTTTCGACTATGAAACTCGTGCAGACATGAAGATAGACAGCAAGAAGTTGATTATGCTGCTGGCAGAAAAGAAAGCCGTGCTGGTGGATATTCGCTTTCCGGAAGAGACTAAAGCCTGGCGGATGGGATTCGGACTTCAGATCCCCATTAACGAACTCCCCAAGCGCCTTGCCGAGTTGCCCAAGGATAAAATCATAGTCACCGCCTGCCCTCATAAGGATCGTTCATCGATTGCGATGGCGTATTTGCGCAGCAAAGGTTACAACGCCAGGTATCTTACCGATGGCCTGATCGGGCTTGCGGAGAATCTGCGGGGAGAGAACGCCAAGGATTTTCTGGAGGATACCGGGATGGTGAAGCCATGACCTATGCCGACTTGCAGGAGGCGCTTCAGGTTTTGAGCCTCAGAGAGCGGGCCACCCTCAAAGAGATCAAAACCCGCCATAGAGTGTTGGTTAAGCGCCACCATCCGGATACCGGTAACATAAACGATCAAGAGGCCATCAGGAAAGTAAATGCCGCCTATCGGATACTGCTCGATTATGTTGCGGAATACAGCTTCTCTTTTGGCGAGGAGGAGTTTTACATTCAAAATCCTGAAGAGCACCTGAGACGCCAGTTCATGGATGCAGCATTGTGGGGAAAGAGATAGTCGATGAATTCGGATGATTCTCTTTCTATAATTTTTCTTTATCCGGTTTACAAAATGCTGCCGATGTATTTACATTATATAAACATATTGACATTCATATAAAAGGATGTATTTTTGAACATAGTCACAAAATAACAGTGGAGGGTCAAGATGAAAGTTTGTTTTCCGGTTATGGAAAATCGAGGGTTGGAGAGTGCGGTGTTTGGACATTTCGGCTCTGCGCCGGGGTTTGTAATGGTGGATATGCTCACAAGCGAGGTAACGTCGATCAACAACAGCGACCAGATCCATGAGCATGGGGCATGCAATCCGGTTGCGGGACTTGGCGGACATCAGGTTGATGCGATTGTAGTTGGCGGTATTGGTGGCGGGGCGCTGCAAAAACTCAATCGTGCTGGCATGCGTGTATTTCAGGCACAGGAGGGAAACATTGGTCTAAATCTCGAACTGCTGCGTGCCGATACACTGCCGGAGTTCCTGCCGGGCCATACCTGTGGTGGTCACGGCCATAAGCATGGATGTTCTCACTAACCATGTCGAGGCCTCGTAAACCGAGAATTTACAGCTGTCCGCACCGAGCAGGATATTCCGCAGTTTTCAAACCGGCTGGAACACCTCTAAAAGATATGGACATCATCCATCTTGCCCAGGACGAACTGGAGGTTCTGCATCTGTGTGACGGAGAAGGGAAGAGCCAGATAGAGGCGGGTATCTGCATTGGGGTATCACGTGGCACGGTTCAAAGACTTCTAGCCAGCGCCCGCTGCAAGGTTGCCCAGGCGCTTGTCGGGCGGAAGGCGCTTGCGATATCCGGCAACGCGCCAGTTTTGCAATAGAAGGCTGAAGCGAACAACCGCTACAGGACGTCGGTCGTTTGGATAATCGAAGAGGCATATTATGGCTACATCTATGAGGTTCGTCAGGCCCCTGTATAATAGCAAGCATAAAGCCAAAACAATAAAGCACTAACTGAGTACAACATTAAGCGGGAACGGTATAGGCCGCCTGCATATCTTTTTCAAACAGAGGAGAAAACCGTTATGTCAAGTGCAGAGCGTGCCGGTGACGAAGGAATAAGCATTCTGAACGATCTTAGCAAAGAAGAACTAATCAAAATTATCGTAGATGACGCTAAAAACTGGCTGGCTCACGACGGGCTCTGGTTTCAGGCAATTGAAAAACGCTATGGCATGGATGTGGCGGTGGATGCGGATACGGAGGCTTGGCGTTACTTTACTGTAATTGAGGCAAAGCGGATCATGGATCGTCTGGGAATGAAATCGGGAGGAGGAATTTCATCCCTGGTGGAATGTCTGAAACATCGCTTTTATGCCCGTCTGAATCTTCAGGAGAGCATAGAAATAACGCATACTCGGGCGGTGTTCAGAATGCTTGACTGCCGTGTACAATCAGCCCGCAAGCGCAAAGGGTTGCCTGACCATCCCTGCAAATCTGTTGGGATCGTCGAATACGGCGAATTTGCCAAGACCATAGATCCTCGTATCAGCACCCGTTGTATTGCCTGTCCACCGGACCCCCATCCTGAAGAGTTCTGGTGCGCTTGGGAGTTTACTTTGCAGGAATAAAGTTGTGAATTCATCCATTCAGAACGCAAGGAGAATAACATGTCAGAAGAGACATCGGTTAGCTGTTCCAAGTGCAGCGTAGTGTGGCAGAACCGTGGCACAACCAATTGCTGGAGCGGAGATCCTGCAAAGGCACCCCCGAAGCCGGGCAACTGCCCTTCAGATTTGTACGAAGATGTTTTAACGGAATCCTTCGATAAGTATCGCGGTGACAGCGAGGATGCAAAAATCGCCTTCGTAGCTGCACGGGTAGAAGGGCTCTGTTATCAGCCTGTGCCGGGGAGCGATGCTGTCAACGCCCGCTGGACAAGGGTAGAGGATACTATCGCTTTCGCAAAACTGATGGGGTACAAAAAAATAGGCCTGGCGACCTGTATCGGTCTGCTGGATGAGACCGAACGGCTGTCAAAGATTCTAACTGCGCAAGGGTTTGAACCGGTCAGCGTCTGCTGCAAGGCCGGCAGTATCGACAAGCTTGAACTGGGGCTTGCGGAAACGGACAAGGTTAGGCCAGGTACTTTTGAGCCGGCGTGCAATCCAATTGCCCAGGCTGAAATCTGTAACCGGATCGGGACCGACATGAACATCCTCGTCGGACTATGCGTTGGTCACGACATGCTCTTCAACAGGCACTCCAAGGCGCCGGTCACCACCCTCGTCGTCAAGGATCGTGTTACCGGACATAACCCTATTGCCGTGCTGTATGGCCAAAATTTTTATTACAAACGCTTGCAAAAACAGAATTTGGAGTTTTGAGGGGTTTCGGAAAGAGCGATATGGTGCAACAAATCATTCGCGCCAAATCTCTCAACAATCAGAGAGCGATACCAGTAGAAAGTTATTATTGCAGAGGTAGCTCATGGAAATGAAGATCACCTTTCCCGGAGGGGAAAAGGTCAACGCAGAAATCAATAATCGAATTATTCCAACTGACCAGCCAATAGAAGGCGGCGGAGAGGGAACTGCCCCGAGCCCATTCGATTACTTCCTCGCCTCTCTTGGTACCTGTGCCGGCATTTATGTTCTCAGTTTTTGCCAACAACGGCAGATTGTTACAGAAGGGTTGGCGCTTACCCAACGAATGGAGTTTGCCACCACCGAAGACGGGAAAAAGAAGCTCGTCAAGGTTGTTATCGAGATAGACCTCCCTCCCGGTTTTCCCGAAAAATACCGGAACGCCATTGTTAAGACAGCTGGACTCTGCTCGGTAAAAAAAGTGCTCATGGAACCGCCGGAGTTCATGATCACCGCCAGCTAAACGTAACGTCAGCAATATTTTATAACCATAATAAGAAGATAAAACCTTTTGGAAAAACCGCCAATGAAGTGCCAAAATTGTTCAGTACGTTACAGCTACAATTCTTTCCAAACGTGACAATATTTAAAACCGTAACCAAAAAAGGAGTTTACCATGAAAAAAATCGCTTCAGCAGTAATCCTATTAACCATGCTGACCATTTCATCATTTGTCTTTGTACAAACAGCCAGCGCCGAGGAAGTCAAAATGGTCGGTACGATCTCCAAGATCGAGTTGTCCGCAGACGGAAAAATAGCAACCGCAATTCTTAAAGACACGAAGAGCGGAGAATCCGTTACGATTGTTGTCGCTGACGAATTAACTCTGGACAAGATCAAGGACAAGCGGATTGTGGAAGGTGACGAAATCCGCTGCAAATTTGAAAAAGTGGACGGCAAAAACAAAAGCAAGATTTTCAAGAAAACGGCCGGCTGCTAAACCACGCATCTGCAAAGTATTCGTCTTTACCAATCATGAATTATTTTTTGAAAAGTTGCTCAAACTGCAGCAGGATAATGAGAGTATCCCCTGTGAGCAGGATACAGAATCAACCTTAGTTATCGTAACCGAAATGTGGCCTTCTGAACTCTGCAAAGAAATGCAATTGTAACTATGCAAGTGCAGATTTTGCACTGAATTCTCATCAGACTGTTTCTGTAATATCGATAGTTACTTGTAATATCAGTAAGTTATGGGTTTGGCACATCATCTGCTCTTATAATGGTCAGATTTACTATCTCATCACGCGAAGGAGCAGCATCATGAAAACACGCATAATCAAGATATCAGCAATTGTCGGACTACTGTCAGCATTGGCGGCAGGTGACGTACTCGCAGCAGGATTCGGCGGTGGAAGGGGTCAAATAGCTTCCGCTTCAGCAGGTTCAGCGACTACAATTCGTCCGGTCGGCTCACAGCGCCGCGACGGCACATTCCTGATCACCGGCACTACAGCCAACGGCTCCACTATACGCAACGGAAATGGCGCCGGTCTTAAAAACGGCACTTGCCTGACTCCTTCCAACACACCGGCGCCAACGACTGCCAAGTAATAATGTTGTCGCAAGGCCCGGCAGGCGAATATCTCTGCCGGGCCACCCAAAGGGACAAGGGGAGTGCGATGAAACGGCATATCTTAATATTCTTTGTAACATTTCTTAGTTTCTGGTCTCGTGAAGCAATGGCTTTTTGGTGGGATAACTCGCGTGACTCAGTTAGTGGTCTGAATGTAGCGGCAGGCTTTGATGTAAACACTATAACTACCATAACCGGTACGGTAATGACTCCGCCAGACCGTAATAGGCAAGAGCAACATACGTTGATGTCTGTAGCCACCACCCAGGGTAACGTGACAGTCGTACTCGGACCTTGGGGTTTTTGGGGGAAACAGAAAATTACCATCACAAAAAATATGGAATTATCCATTACCGGTTCCTTTGCACAGGGTAAAGATGGGGCTCTATATATATTCGCCCAACGTATTGAGAACCGGAGCAATGGCGAGACGGTTACGCTTCGTTCCGAAAGCGGCACACCGCTATGGTCTCGCGCAGGTTCGGGAAATCAGAATGGAACCATGCAAAATAATGGTAGCGGTCCACGCACCGGAGCAGGTAACCGAGGCGGTGGCATGCGAGGAGGCAGGAGGTGATTTTGAAGCACTTTTCATTATATATAGGCGTAGCGCTGTTTATAGTTATGACCTTCTCAAATCAGGTATCGGCTTTCAGTAATACACCTGAAAAGCCGCAAACCGCGTCTGTCAGCTTTGGTGCGGAGTTTGCCTCCGGAAGTTATGGGACGGACTCCACTATACGCAGCGTATATATGCCGCTGATCGTAAGCTGGTCGCCAAATGATCGCTTTGATGTTGGCATTGAGGTTCCCTTCATTTATCAAAACAGCTCAAATGTGACAACCGATGTTTATCGTAACAGAGTGAGTTCGACTACAGCAAAAAGAACTGCCAGAGGCGGTCCTGGTGGCAACAGTGGGATATACCAACTACAACAGGCTGGAGGAGTCTTTACAACACAAGGTTCATTATCCGGAAACCCTTACTCTAACTATTCAGGTCTGCCGGATTCAGATGCTTCGGGTCTGGGCGATATCATCCTGCGGGCTGGTTATATTCTGTTCTTAGATAATACCTCAATGCCACAGGTTAGAACTTCCCTGTTTGTAAAAACCCCAACCGCTTCCGTATCCGATGGCCTCGGTACGGGGGAGTTCGATTTCGGCGGCGGTTTTGACCTCTCCAAATGGTTCGGAGATCTGCATCTTGCAGGAGAGGTTCTCTATAACTATCAGGGGAGAGTTAGCGGTTTCGGCCTGAATAATTATGTCAGCTACTCTGGTACTGTCGGTTATCAGCTAACAAAGAACTTACAGCCAATGTTATTATTGAAGGGCGCCACAGCGCCAACAACCTATTCTGACGACCTGCTGGAAGCGCGTGCCAGGGTTATCTGGTCTCTGACTGATAAAACCTCGCTTGACATGTATGGTTCCCGCGGCATTGCCGACAGCAGCCCTGATTATGGCGGCGGGATTTCAGTTATATACTCGTTCTGATATGGGTAAGAGTTCCCGCCTGATAATCGGCGTCCTACTCTGTTTTACCCTGCTGGTGGTATGGTTTGCCTGGTCTGCCTTTCGCTCGGCCCCACCGCTGGCCTCAGAAAATCTGCGTGGGGCCGGACTTTCCATCTCTGTTGCGATCGAACAGTTAGCGGCTGCCGATCCCTCATTCCGCTCGCTTGCACGCTATACCACGCCGGACATCGCCTACTTTGCCTTGATTGACCAGCAGGGTATCGTCCGTTTTCATACCAATCCCCGCCTTGTTGGGCAGCCTTTTAGCAATACTGACCAGAAAATATTCCCCGACGGAATCTCTGAACAGCGGGAGCGGCTTGGCACCGGAGAAGAGGTATATCTTCTCAGAACAAAGATTCACCCTGAGCATGACGAATATCTCCTCGTTCTGTCGTTGCATACCTATCGCGCGGATCAGGTTATCCGCCGGGCAAGAACCGGCGTGACGGTCATATCTGCGCTAACTGCAGCTCTCTGGGGACTGACCGTGACGCTCCTTTTTATGATGCGCCGTGATGAACATAGAAGGCAGGAGATGCAACGCCGCAGGGAACTGGCTCGACTGGGTGAACTGGGGGCCGTAATGGCTCATGAGATCCGGAATCCTCTGGCAGGCATCAAGGGGTTTGCGCAGCTTATCGAGAGCGCAGGCGACATGGAGCAGGCCCGTCACTACGCCGACAGAATTGTGAGTCAGTCCCTCAGGATGGAGGTACTGGTTGATGACCTGTTAGCCTTTGTCCGAGAAGATACCGGGGAGCGGGAACCGGCCGATCTGGCAATGCTGGTGCAGGAGTGCGTGACCATGATACGCATGGAGGCCGATCCCGAGCGGGTGGAGGTAGTCCACATCCGACAGCCGGAAATGCATGTTAAGGTGGTTACGGTCCGAATTATCCAACTGCTGCTCAATCTGTTGAAAAACGCTCTTCAGGCGATGCCGGACGGGGGATTGTTACGAGTTGAACTGGAAAACGAAATAAAATCCGCCATAATCAGGATAAGCGATACCGGCGTAGGCATTCCCGCCGAAAATATCCCGCACATATTTGAGCCTTTCTGGACCAGCAAAGCACGCGGGACAGGGCTTGGACTCGCCTTATGCCAAAAGGTGGTGCAGGAACATGGCGGAAATCTAACGGTCGTGAGCGTGGCAGGGTCAGGCACGACCTTCACACTGACCCTGCCTCTGGAGGTTTAGCAATTAATGTCTGCAACCATACTTATTGTAGAAGATGATGCGGTTTTCAGCGAATTATTGACCACCATACTGGACGGAGCAGGTTATACAGTTGCAACGGCGGCAGACGGCGGCGAAGGCTTGCGGCGCATACAACGTGAACGTTTCGACCTGGTAATCTGCGACCTGAAGATGCCAGTCAGAAGTGGGTTGGATCTATTTCGGGCGTTACGTGGCGAACCGGTTGCTCCACTATTTATCTTCATAACTGCTTTTGGCCGGTTGGAAGAGGCAGTGTCAGCCATCAAGGAGGGTGCCTTTGATTTCCTCTCCAAACCCCTCAAAGACCCGGCAAGCCTGCTTGAGACTATAAGACGAGCCCTGGAACAGCTGGAAATGGAGCGCATGTCGATTTCACTCCAGGAAACAGAGAAGGCCGGTCTGCCGCCTGAAGATATGATTTTTGCCGGCAGGGCGATGGTGGGGGTGAGAAAACTGGTGCAGGATGTGGCGCGCACACCGGCAACCGTGTTGCTGCATGGCGAAAGTGGCACTGGCAAGGAGCTGATCGCCCGAATGATTCACCTGGCCAGTCCCCGCAGGAACGCACCATTCATACCGCTGAATTGTGCCGCCATACCGGAAAACCTTCTGGAGAGCGAACTATTCGGCCATGAACGGGGCGCTTTCACCGGAGCAGTTCAGGGAAGGCGTGGAAAGTTCGAGTTAGCCCAGGGGGGAACCATCTTTCTTGATGAAATAGGCGAGATGCCTGCTCTTTTGCAGGTAAAGCTGTTGAGGGTTCTACAGGAGAGGGTGTTTGAGAGGCTTGGCGGGAGTATGCAGATAAAGGTCGATGTGCGTGTGATCGCCGCCACCAACCGCGACCTTGCTGTTGAGGTCGCAGAAAAACGATTCCGCGAGGATCTTTTTTATCGCCTCAACGTTTTTCCGATCACTTTGCCGCCGCTCCGCGAACGAATCGATGCTGTACCTCAACTTACACGGCATTTCTGTGCACGATTTTCAGCTTCTGCGGGTACCCGCCGCCCCATCGGCATCACATCCGAAGCGCTGGCTCTTTTACAGCGCCATACCTGGCCCGGCAATGTCAGAGAACTTCAAAATATCATTGAGCGGGGAGTAATTTTGGCTCGTGGTGAAATAACTCCGGCTGAACTTCCAGCTGAGCTGATGGTACTAAATGTCCTTCCTGAAGCATCTGAAGGAATTTTCAAGCTTCGTGAGAAAGAAACCATCTGGAAAGCTCTTCAGCAGTTTAAGGGAAACCGGCGGCAAACTGCCCAAGCCCTCGGCATTTCCCTTCGGACGTTGCAGTATCGGCTCAAAGAGCTGGGCCTGCTGGTTAAGGAAAGAGCATAGATGATTCATGCTCATGGAGAAAAAGGAATTATTTCATATAAGCTGCGGACAACGCATGATGTTATGAGAATATTTCGCTTCCCATCGATCTTTAAATGACATTCAATGCATTAATTATGCTGCTTTGCCATATTGCCTGCAGAAGAGTGCAACGCTCGAATTTGCTGCTTTATAACCTCAAGGGAGTCAATTTTTATCCGGAGCAATAACGATGCGAACCCTCCAAGGTCCTACTTTTTTTATTTTGCTCCTGGTATCTGTAACGCCTTGGTGTGGACCTGCCACAGCTTTGACAATAGGTATTCTGTTCAGTCTGTTTGTTGGCAATCCATGGCCGGGAGAGAGTGCGGCCTGGAGCAAGAAACTCCTTCAATTGTCAGTGGTTGGACTCGGTTTTGGTGTCGGAATCGCCGATGTCTGGCATGCCGGAAGGGAAGCGGTGCTCTACACTCCGGTAAGCATTGCCGTGACTTTAGCAGCAGGCCTTTTACTGGGGAGGATGCTTCGCACCCCCGCTCGGACTTCGGCTTTGATCTCATTCGGCACCGCTATCTGCGGTGGTAGCGCCATTGCTGCCATGGCTCCGGTCATCAATGCCGACGATGAAGAGATTGCCGTTTCCATGGCAACAGTTTTCAGTCTTAATGCCTTGGCTCTTCTTCTCTTTCCTCCAATCGGCCATATCTTTGGTCTGACTGAGCGCCAATTCGGTCTCTGGGCTGCTCTGGCAATTCATGACACCAGCAGCGTTGTTGGAGCTGCATCGGCGTATGGCGCTTCTGCGCTGGCTATCGGCACTACGGTAAAGCTTGCACGTGCCATATGGATAGCACCATCAGCGCTCATTGCTTCGCACTTTGCACATTCTCAGGCAAAGGCCCGAATACCTCTCTTCATCATAGGCTTTATCGCCGCTGCTTCTCTTCGTTCATTACTTCCGTCAATGGTTAACTTATGGCAAATTTTAGCAGCAATGGCACGTCAAGGGCTGGTGATGACACTTTTTCTAGTTGGTAACGGTTTGACACGCGAGGTGCTGCGGCGTGTGGGTGTTCGTCCTCTGGCTCAGGGAGTGATCTTATGGGTGCTTGTGAGTGCCACTATGCTGGCAGTGATTTTAGAAGGCGTCATACGGTGACAAATTAATCTCTTTTAGGTAAACCACGACCTCTGGTGGAACATGTTTACTCATTTAGTTGACAAGTAACCAATCATTGCTAGACTTCAGCGGACTTATTTTTGTTTAAAAATAGAGAGTTCACTATATTAAGATGAAAAGGCTATTATGAAGCGCTTTCTATCTAAACATCGTTTGTTCTTATGCTTTATCGTCTGCATGATTCCCTTCTTTCTGCTCTTTGTGGGGATCAGGTTGCCAGATTTTTCCGTTCCGCAAAAGCCTAAGCCGATGCGGCGGGCTATACTGGAAAATAAAACCGTCCAAGAATTTCAAAATTCGCTCGAAAATACTTATCTCGAGCCAATCGTTTTAAACCAAACAACTACCGAATTTAGCACACCAAGCAGATATACTCCCGAGACACAACCGGATCATTCGTTTCAGCCCTTCCTGACTATTATCCCATCACCATCTCGTGCTCCACCAGTTCAAACTCTCCTGTAATCATTTCGGTAGCGGTTTATAAAACCACGTCATTTAAGCTGTATGGATATAGTGGCAACTTCCTTACTGTACTAATTGTTAGGCGGGTATATGAGTGATTCAAACATAAATGGAACCGTCCCGCTGTCGAATCTAGACATTGCTAATAATATTTAATGGTCAAAAATATAATTTTAGCATAAATCAAGTGCGACTTTTAAAATGAGAAACGAAAATGTTTTCAAACCTCAAAATTGGTACAAGGTTGGCCCTCGGATTTTCGGTTATGCTGCAGTTCATGATTGTAATCAGCGGTGTTTATAACCGACGTATTCAACCATGTCAAAAGCGAAGGCACCGGTGTCGGTCTGGCGCTGGTCAAGCGGATTATTGAGCTGCATGATGGACGGGTATGGGTGGAATCGGAAGGTGCGGGCAAAGGAAGCAAGTTCTGTTTTACGCTACCGGCGCACGTCTGACAGGGAATGATGTATGAACCTTCAATTTAAAATGCCCTTTGGTGAAACAGGTCGGCATTTTATCAGGCAGGCAGCGTTACTGCTTGTGTCCATGGTTATCGTGGCGGTGGTACTCAATTATGCCATATCCGCTTTTTTCATAAAAGACGCTGAGGAGAAAATTCATAATGTGCTGCTTTCTCACCGTGGCCTTCACCAATACATCCAGAAGGTCATGCACCCCGAATTTTACAAGGCCAGAGATCAAGGCGACATCGCAGCAAACTATTATTCCCCGGAAATATTTTCATCCTCCTTTATAGTCCGAGTTGACCACGGCTTGTACAACAAAGAACGCATAAAAGCCGGCCTCCCGGAAATTTACTACAAGATGGCCTCAAGCAACCCGCGCAACCCGGTTAATAAGGCCGACGAATCAGAAGCTTCACTGATCCGGATGTTCAATGAGGATCGAAAGGTTAAAGAGTACCGGAGCATCGTTACCATAGACGGCCAAAAGTATCTCTATTACGCTATTCCCTTTATCGAGACAAACAAAGGTTGCCTCAAATGTCATGGAAAAAGAGAAGACGCACCCTCGGGGCTTCAGGCGCTCTACCCCGGAGAAGGAGGTTTCAATGAGAAGGCCGGTGTTTTCAGGGCAATTGAATCCATTCGAATGCCTATCAGCCAGGAGATATCGACCGCTTTCATCCTGACCTGTTCCGTTTCGGTTGGACTTGCTGCGTTGCTGCTGCTGTTCTTCTTCAATACCCGGTTGAAATCACTTGTTAAGGCAAAAACAGCCACTCTTGAAAAGGAAGTGGACGAACGCAAAAAACGCGAAGCTGACCTTGAAATCAAAAACGCTGAACTGGAGCGCTTTACGTACACCGTTTCCCATGATCTTAAAAGTCCGATCATCACTATAAAGGGGTTTACCGGCTCTCTGGAAAAGGATCTGGCAAATGGAAACTATGGAAGGATGTCTGGTGATCTGAAACGCGTCAGTGATGCTGCGGACAAAATGGATGACCTTTTGCGCGACCTGCTGGAACTTTCAACAATTGGCCGAATTATCCATTCACCTGAATCAGTCGATATGAACCAGCTGGTACATGATGTACTGGCGCAATTATCCGGGCCGTTAAAAAACAATGCCATCAATGTCACTGTTCAGTCCGACCTGCCTACTGTAATCTGCGACCGGCAACGTATGGTAGAGGTGGTGCAGAATCTGGTTGAAAATGCGATCCGTTACCGGGGTGATCAGTTTGATCCGCAGATACATTTCGGTGTGAGGTTGGATGAGGATACACAAGTTTTCTTTGTGGAGGATAACGGCATCGGCATTGATGAAAAATACCACCACGTCATCTTCGGATTGTTCAATAAGTTGGATACAAAAAGAGATGGTACAGGCATCGGTTTGGCACTTGTCAAGCGGATCATTGAGGTTCACGGTGGGAAGGTCTGGGTAGAATCTGAAGGTGTGGATAAGGGGAGCAGGTTCTGTTTTACGGTGGGACAAAAATAATGGAAGAAAATATAACAGTCACGGATATACATTTGATAGAAAAGGAGGGATCTCAATGAACGGCGAACCGTTAACAATTTTACTGGTGGAGGATAATCCCGATCACGCTGAACTGGTAATGCGCAATATGGAAGATTTTCAGGTGGCTAATACCATCAATCTTGTTGAGGACGGCGAAGCGGCGCTGGATTATCTGCACGGGCGTGGCGCGTATGCCGATCGCAAGCAGTTCCCAATGCCGCACCTGATGCTGCTTGACCTGCGACTACCCAAGGTAGATGGCCTGGAAGTGCTCAAACAGGTAAAAAGTGACGCGTATTTGCGAGCTTTGCCGGTAATCATTCTGACAACTTCCGATGCTGAGCGAGATCTGGCAATGTCCCATGAATTTCACGCCAACAGCTATGTGACCAAGCCGGTGAATTTTGATGAATTCAGCAAACTTCTGAAGGATCTGGGGTTCTATTGGTTGGCTTGGAACAAGAAACCTTGGTGAAAAATGCCTTTGATTTGGACAAGGACTAATATCCATGCTGACAGATATCCTCACCGCACCACTCATATTAGTGGTTGAAGACGACGCCAATCACGCGGAACTGATTCAACGCTCTTTTGAAGAAGCACCGGCAGCGTATCGACTGGAGATTGTCGGCACCATTCGCGATGCCAGGATGGCTATAGGACGTTATTCTCCCAGCCTCATTCTGACTGACTATCGATTACCTGATGGAGATGGCAGTGAATTAGTTGTGATGGCCGCTGCTGAATGGCCGGTTATCATAATGACTTCTCACGGCAGTGAACAAGTAGCTGTTGAGGCGATGAAAATCGGCGCTCAGGATTACATTGTAAAATCTCCTGAAGCCTTTGAAGCGTTACCGCGTACCGTGTCGTTTGCTTTGAGAACCTGGTCCCTGATTCTGGCACGCAGGCATGCTGATGATGCATTGGCGAAGGCTGAAAAACGGTACCGGGCGCTCTTTACCCGGGCTGGTGACGGAATTTTTATAATGTCCACCGATTGCATACTGATCGAGGTTAATGAAGCATTTGCCCGGATGCATGGTTACAGCCCACTTGAAATGCAGCGGATGAATCTACAAGATCTGGATACTCCTGAAACCTCACACTGTGCGCCTGAGAGGATACGGAGGCTTTTGGCCGGTGAAACATTGGCCTTCGAGGTGGAGCATTACCACAAGGACGGTCGCATTTTCCCGCTCGAAGTGTCAGCCAGTCTGATCACTTTCGGCGATGAATCCTTCATCCAATGCTTCCATCGTGACATAACCGAGCGCAAACGAGCTGAAGATCAGCGCCTTCACCTTGAGCAGCAGTTCCATCATGCACAGAAACTTGAGAGCCTTGGTGTAATGGCCGGTGGCATCGCCCATGACTTTAACAACATTCTGACGGTCATCCTTGGTCACTGCTATATGGCCCGGGAGGATTTGATAACGGAACATGAATATAAAGCAGCCTTTCAGAAGGTTGAATCCGCCAGTAATCGCGCCGCCGACCTCTGCCGGCAGATGTTGACGTATGCCGGTAAAAGTCCGTTGGTTCAAACGCGGGTCAATCTATTGTCGCTGGTAGATGAAGTCGCCAAAATGCTGCATGCAGCTATAAAGAAGAATATTTCCATCACGCTCGACTTGAAACAAGACGTCCCGCAAATCAAGGGTGATTCCGGTCAGATTCAGCAGATCATTATGAACCTTATAATCAACGCCGCTGAGGCGATTGGCGATGCTAACGGCACTATCAAAATTTTACTCACCGAAGCTGCTTTTAAGGCAGACCAAGCAGAAGTTGACACTTTTGGCACGTTCATCAAGGTTGGCAGATACGCCTGTCTGGAGGTGACCGATACCGGCATCGGTATGGACGAGGAAACCCAAAAGCGAATATTTGAACCATTCTACTCCACCAAATTTACGGGGCGCGGCTTGGGTATGTCGGCCATACAGGGCATTATCAAATCACATGAAGGGTTGTTGCTCCTGACCACTTCGCCAGGTGTCGGTACAACCTTCAAGGTACTTTTCCCTCTATCGGAGACATTCGATGGTTTTGTAACCGCTCCCGCAACATTGATTCCATTCAAAAAGTCAGGCGGTACTATTTTACTGGTGGATGACGAGCAAGCGTTGCGCAATGTAGGGGCTGCGCTGCTGAATTCAATGGGTTTCAGAGCCTTGACAGCTCAGGATGGTCGTGAAGCTCTTGAAATCTTCTTCGAGCGCGGCAGAGAGATTGATGTGGTCATGCTGGATCTGCTGATGCCGCTAATGGGTGGGATAGATACCTATCATGAATTGCGCAAAACCGATACGAACATACCGATCCTTATCTGTAGCGGCTATGAGCTGGAGTCAGTAGCACACGTCATCAATAATGATCAGTACGCCGGGTTTGTGCCTAAGCCCTACAAACCGGATGAGTTGCAGAATGTGATAGTGAAGATGATGGGGTATGCGTTACCAAGAAGCTTGGAGAACTGTCGCCCAAGGTAGTTGAGGAAATGATGGCTTTGATCCTCTGACCGTCAAATTGTTGGAAGATAAGCTTAAATTTCTGAAATAGGCTTAAACTGATATGTGTTCCCATCCTTCACAGAATGCGAACACATTCGCTTGTGTTTAAAATAATAATTTGATAATATTCAAAAATGACTATGTTTACAAAAAATATCCGATACATTCGCTTTGTGACCCTCATGATCCCATTGTTTCTCGTATTTATGGGAATGAGGGTTCCCGATTTTTCACGTCCACATAAGCCCAAGCCGATGCGCCGCGCGGTTTTGGATAAAACTCCGGCCCATACTGCTCTGCAATCAATTGTAAAGGTAGATGTGGAACCTTGTATAATAAGTCGGCCAATCCAGGTGGTTCTTGCCACGGAAGACTATTCCCCTGAAACACGCCCAACTTATTTGCCAGTACCACTTTTATCGCTAACTCCTTTTCCTCCAAGAGCTCCCCCGGTATTGCCAACTCTCGCATAAGTAACAATCTATATTTCGGTATTTTCCTTGTCTCCGAATAAGACGCAGCAGTGCGTCTGTATTTTAAAATCTAAAATAATAAAGGAGTATCTCTCATGTTTAAGCGCATATCGTTTTATGCCGTTTTTGTGTTCCTTATCGCCGCATTCATGACTGCCGGTTGTGCAAAGCAGGATGTTGTTAAAAAAGACGAGGGGATTTTGCCTGCACCGGTTTCGAAGCAGGCCGGTTCGCCAAAGTCCAACGTAACTTCACCCAAGCAGACAACTTCAAACTCAACCACGCAAGTAACGCCTCCACCCGCCACAGCGCTGCAGACACAAAAAAAATCATCCACAGCGCAACTGCAATCTGCTCTTGAAAAGATTTACTTCGATTTCGATTCCGCCGACCTGTCTGAATCTTCACGCAGCATACTTGCCAAAAATTCTGCTGCATTGTCAAAAGAACCCACGGCTAAAATCCGTATCGAGGGTAACTGTGACGAGCGGGGTTCTGCTGAGTACAACCTGGCGCTTGGCGAGCGCCGCGCAAAAGCGGCGCAACAATACCTGATCAACATGGGTGTCAAGCCGGGCCGTCTTTCCGTCATCAGTTACGGCAAAGAAAAACCTGCAGCCCATGGAAGTGATGAAACAGCCATGGCGAAAAACCGTCGTGATGAGTTTGTCGTTATACCGTGATGAGAGATCCCCCGGTCAAGCCGGGGGATCTTTTACGTCTAGAAATATCAGTACCGTTCCATGGTTTCAGATATAGCTGTAACAGACCGCGATCAATTGACAGCCAGACTCTACCAAAAGGCAATACAGGAAATTATGCAACAGGCACTCCCTGACATCATTCGGCAGTTTAACTGAAAGAGTGTCACGCATATGCGACGAAAGGAGACTGAGAATGAAAATCGGAACAAGATTGATACTGGGATTTGGGGGTTGCCTTTGCTTTCTCCTGTTGTTGGGTGGAGTGGGACTTTATGAATTGAAAAACAGCGTAGCTAAGAGCAACAAGGCCATAGGAGTTGATGCGAAAGTTGTGGAGAACGCGCAACGGATGCGGGTCAACATCAATATAATGCGTCGTTATGAAAAGGATGCCTTCATCAATATGGCCGACCTTGCCAAGGTGGATGAGTACCGGAAAAAATGGGCTGAAGCCCGCGAGTTGACTAAAAAGCGACTGGAGACTCTGGTCAAGCTTGAGGATGAACCGAAGGAAAAGGAACAGTTGTCGGCCATCAGCAAGGCGTTGGATGGGTATGAGGCCGCTTTTAATAAGGTTGTTGAACAGATAAAAAGCGGCGCTATCACCTCTGCTCAGGATGCAAACAAGATCATCGGCGAGTACAAGGAAATCATGCACTTGGCCGAAAAAGAGATTATTGACTACGCCGCGACCAACGACAGGACTATGGAGAAGATAAAAAAAGAGCTGGATTCGGACGCAAACCGCGCGGTAACATTTTCTGTAACTATAGTTGCAGTCTCCTTCATAGTCGTACTGATCCTGGTCACACTGCTGATTAGCTCCATCAAGAGACCCCTCACCCAGATCGAACTGCTGGTAAAGGACATCGCCCAGGGTGAAGGAGATCTTACCAAACTTCTTACCTACAGCGGCAAGGACGAGTTGGGAGATATCTGCGGCAGCTTCAACCAGTTCATAGAGAAGTTGCGTGGCATTATCGGCCAGATTGCACGTACTTCGACTCAGGTGGCGTCCGCCTCCTGCCAGCTTAATTCAACAGCCGAACAAATTGCTACAGGCGCCGAAGAGGTTGCCGCCCAGTCGGCAACCGTTGCCACTGCCGGAGAAGAGATGTCGGCTACATCCGGCGATATCGCCCAGAACTGTCAGATGGCCTCTGAAGGGGCGCAACGTGCTTCGGAATCGGCCGGCAACGGGGCTGCGGTGGTGGAAAGAACCGTGGCTGTCATGGGGCAGATTGCAACTAAAGTGCAAGAGACAGCCAGAACAGTTGAGAGCCTGGGCTCACGTTCCGACCAGATCGGAGCTATCATCGGCACGATTGAAGATATCGCAGATCAGACCAACCTGCTGGCTCTGAATGCAGCCATCGAAGCCGCCCGCGCCGGCGAACAGGGGCGCGGGTTTGCTGTTGTTGCCGATGAAGTGCGCGCACTGGCGGAACGAACTACCCGCGCCACCAAGGAAATCGGCGAGATGATCAAGGCGATCCAAAAAGAGACGAAAGGGGCTGTTACCGCCATGGAACAGGGGGTGCAACAGGTGGAGGCCGGCACGATTGAAGCGGCCAAATCGGGAGAAGCTCTAAAGGACATTTTGGCACAGGTCAATGACGTCGCCATGCAGGTCAACCAGATAGCTACCGCTGCCGAAGAACAGACCGCCACCACAAGCGAGATATCCAGCAATATGCATCAGATCACAGAGGTAGTTCAGCAGACATCGAGAGGCGCACATGAATCAGCCACGGCAGCGGCGCAGTTGAATCGCAATGCCGAGGAGTTGCAACGGTTGGTGAGGCAATTTAAACTGTAACAAACTGGATGAGATAACTGGTATGAAAAGTATAGAGGGGCTGTAACCATGAACTGGATAGCAAGAAACCCTTCTGAATCAAAAAAACGCAGTTATGACTTTATGTTGCTTGTTATAATCGGAATAATCTCAATGGCCGGATATGGTTATTATCGTCATCACAGCGAGATAATCAAAGTTGAAGCGCGGCGGAAACTGTCAGCCATTGCAGAACTTAAAGCGGGACAGATCAGCCAATGGCGAAAAGAGCGTCTTGTTGACGCCAAGTCAATCTATTACGACCAAATGCTTGCCCAACGGTTGAAAGAATATCTTTCCGGCAAAGCGAGTTCGATGATTTTGGAAGAATTCAGAATCTGGATGAACAATCTACAAAAAATTGCCGGTTACAAGCGGATCGATCTTTACAGACCGGATGGGAATCTGCTGTTGTCTGTCAGTAATAACAACACTCCTCCGAATCAACATGATCTGGAAAAGGTAAACGAGGCAGTAAGTAAACGAGATGTCATATTTACAGATTTTCTGAGGGATGACACTGCTGATGCAATTCACCTCAATATTAGCGTCCCAATAGTACATACCGGCAAAAACCGTTCATCACCGATTGCTGTACTAGTCCTTCAAATTGATCCGCAAATTTTTTTATACCCCCTCATACAAACCTGGCCAACAACCGAAAGTAAGAGCACCGAGACGCTTCTGGTCGAGCGTAGCGGCAACGAAGTTCTGTTCTTAAACGAGTTACGCTATCATAAAAAATCAGCGCTTTCTTTTCGCATACCTATTACAAGTGTTCAAGCCCCGGAAGTTCGTGCTGCACTTGGACAAGAGGGGGTGTTTGAAGGAGTTGATTATCGCGGCGCATACGTGCTTGCCGCAACAAAAAATATTGCGGACACACCTTGGGCCATTATTGTCAAAAAAGATTTATCAGAGTTTCTACAACCTGTGCTGGTAATTGCCTGGCAAGTGTTTTTTGTTGGCATTTTATTGACACTCGCTGCCGGGATTGGACTTTACCTCTGGTGGGACAGGAAAAGGGAAATATACCTTCGCAAAGAATACGAAGCCGAGTTGAAATTCACAACCTCCCTTAAAGAAAAAACCGAGGAATGTCTGTCCGCACGAGAAGCTGTTGATACGGCAAACTACCGCTTGTCACTGGCAACAAAAGCTGGTGGAGTCGGCATCTGGGATTATGATGTCGTCAACAACAGATTGATTTGGGACGACCAGATGTATCGACTCTATGGAATCACACCGGATACATTCAGTGGAGCATACGAGGCATGGACGGCAGGACTGCACCCGGATGATTTACTACGAGGCGACAAAGAAATCCAGATGGCCTTGAGTGGCGAAAATGAGTTTGACACAGAATTTCGTGTCGTATGGCCCGATGGTTCCATTCACAATATCCGCGCACTTGGCATTGTGCAACGCGACACATCCGGTAAACCCTCAAACATGATAGGCACCAATTGGGATATCACACGTTCTAAGCAATTTGAAGAAAAGCTACTGGTATTTTCGGACCAGATGAAAAATAAGAACTTTGAACTTGACTCGGCGTTGAAGGCGGCAGAGCAGGCCACCAAGGCCAAATCTGAGTTCCTGGCAAACATGAGTCATGAGATCAGGACACCGCTCAATGCGATCATCGGTTTTTCCGCCCTGACTCTGAGTACATCTCTGCAGCCCCGACAACAGGATTATATTGGTAAAATACATACGTCCGGAGAGTTACTTCTTAACATTATCAACGATATTCTTGATTTTTCCAAGATTGAAGCGGGTCACCTTGTGATGGAACGGATTACGTTCAGGCTGGATATTGTTATTGCCAATGTGATTAGTATGGTGCAGCAAAATGTTCTGGACAAGGGTTTGAATCTGCTGATCGAGACTTCTCCGGAACCTGCTGCTTATCTCATCGGCGACCCGCACCGGCTTGTCCAGATTATCGCCAATCTCTTGAACAACGCCGTCAAATTCACCGAATATGGGGAGGTTTCGCTTGAGACGGCACTGCTGACTCAGGAAAATGAACGGCAACAACTTAAATTCACGGTACGTGACACTGGTATTGGAATTTCTGACGAACAGATCGATAAGCTCTTTCAGCCTTTTACTCAAGTCGATGGCAGCATAACCCGACGGTTTGGCGGCACCGGTTTGGGACTCTCCATTTCAAAGCAACTTGTTGAGATGAT
This sequence comes from Desulfuromonadaceae bacterium, assembly GCA_028712665.1. Taxonomy (GTDB): domain Bacteria; phylum Desulfobacterota; class Desulfuromonadia; order Geobacterales; family Pseudopelobacteraceae; genus JACRCG01. The sequence continues at coordinate 17,980 of JAQTRC010000018.1, read as the reverse complement.
GGGGGGCAAGATATGGTGCGAAAGCACACCTGGGCAGGGGAGCACCTTCAGCTTCACGGCTTGGTTCGATATCGGTCAGGCAAGTGACACCGAACTGTTCAAGTCAGACAGAGATGCGAGCGGAGAAGATAAAACATCCTCTTCTATTTTTTCTAATACCCGTGTTCTGCTGGTGGAAGACAATGAAATAAACCAGCAGTTGGCGATCGAACTTCTTAAGAAGACCGGCGCGGTGGTGGATGTGGCTTCCAACGGCGAGGAAGCCGTGACAATGATTACCAGAGACAGCTCATCTTATGACTTGGTACTGATGGATATCCAAATGCCGGTTATGGACGGATTTGAAGCCACCCGGATCATCAGGTTGGACAGACGCTTTATTCATCTTCCTATAATTGCCATGACGGCTCATGCCATGCATGAGGAACAGCAAAAGATCATGCAGGCCGGTCTGGACGCCTGCATCACCAAGCCGATTGACGCTCATATAATGATGCGAACTATGGCAGCTTTCCTAAGCGCTCAGTATCCGGACGTTCCACTTTCTGAAATGCCCGAAGATAGCACCGGAGATAAACCAGAAATTCCTGGTATTGAAGGCCTTGACATAGAAAGCGCTTTGAACCGTCTAAGCGGAAACCGGAATTTATACCTCTGGCTACTCAACTCGTTTGTAGATAATGAATCTAATGCGGCGACGGTGATTGAAGAAGCATTGGACGCGGGAGATACAGAGATGGCAATACGCCACGCCCATACGATCAAAGCCTCTGCTGGCAGCATGGGCGCTGATAAGTTGGAGAAACTGGCTCAATTGGTAGAAAAATCCATCGTTCAAGGCGAGCCGCTTTTAAGCACCAAGGCAACTCTCGAACGTTTTGCCGTCGAACTGGAGCGATTGACGGCGGATCTGAAAAGACACCTGCCGCCCACTCAGGACAATGACGATGATACCCAGCATGACGAGGTCAACGTGGAAGTTGTCACACCGATTCTAAAAGTACTGCTCGGCTATATAAGAGGGATGAATACCAGAGCGGAACGATACTTGGACGATTATCAAAAAGAACTGGCGGGACTACCGGACAAGGATGTTTCAAAACTCAAGACACACCTCAAAAACTTCGACTTCGAGGCGGCCCATGACGCGCTGGTAGCCCTTTCTGCAAGGAACGGCATCAACTTACACTTGAAGACGCGGAGGATAATCACACATGAAAACGGCATTAGCTAAGCAAAGCGTACTGATTGTGGACGACACACCGCAAAACATCAGTCTGCTGAGTGCGTCTCTGACGGACAAATACACGGTCAGAGCGACAACCAGCGGAATCCAGGCTATAAATATCTGTCTCTCCATGCCAATTGACATCATCCTGCTGGATGTGATGATGCCTGATATGGACGGTTTTGAAACCTGTCGGCGTCTGAAGGAAAATCCAATAACCCGTTCTATCCCGGTAATCTTTGTTACGGCCAGGGGTGAGATTGAAGATGAATCCATGGGGTTTGCCTGCGGCGCCGTCGATTACATTACCAAGCCGATTCGGGCGCCCATTGTCCAGGCACGGGTTAAAACGCATCTTGCCCTGTTCGATCAGAACCGCGCTTTGGAACGTCTGGTGCAGGAACGGACCGCCGAGCTGAACGAAACCCGTCTTGAGATCCTGCATCGGCTCGGTTGCGCCGGAGAATATCGAGATAATGACACCGGTCAGCATGTCGTCAGGGTCTGCCACTATTCCCGAATAATTGCTAAAGCTTCCGGTCTTCCGGAAAGCGAAGCGGAACTGCTCTACAATGCTGCCACCCTGCATGACACTGGCAAGATCGGCATACCGGACAGTATTCTTTTCAAACCGGGTAAACTGGATGAAGAAGAATGGAATATCATCCGGTCACATTGCGAGATCGGTCACAAGATAATTGGTAACAAGCAGAACAGCTTGTTAAAGACGGCGGCGACTGTAGCAATGACTCATCATGAGCGTTGGGACGGCAGCGGTTATCCTCAAGGGCTTAAAGGAGCTGACATCCCGCTTTGGGGTAGAATTGTCGCCGTGGCTGATGTTTTTGATGCCCTGACCAGCGAACGCCCCTACAAGCGGGCATGGAATGTTACTGAGGCTGTCGAGGAAATTGAGCGGTGCCGCGAGCAGCATTTTGATCCGCATATTGTTGATTCATTTATGCGTATAATTCCTGAAATAACTTATATAAAAGAACAGTTTTCCGATGCATTCTGATGAATTGAGGGCTTAGCGTGAAGAATGAACTTAAAGAGCTGCTAAAATACGCTCCCACAACTAATCCTTATCAATTCCTTGTCCAGTGGGTGATTCTTGCTCTGTCTCTACTGGCGGTTATCGGCACCATCAGTTATTCACTTGCTAACCAGTACGACCTCATAGAATCAGAGGTTCAGTCGAGGCTGGAAATCCTGACCAAGGTTCTGGATGAAAATATGGCCCATCAACTGAATGCTACAAATATAGCATTGGTGGACATTCTAAGAGATCCGGCTTACCGTAAAAAGACGCGGGATGGCAAGTTACTGGCCAACCTGATGCTGCGAACCATGTGCGACGCGATGCCCGGGGTGCGAACCATAAATATACTCGATGCGGAAGGCAATATTCGGGCATCAAACCGAGACGAACTTATTGGCCGCAATTTCTCAGAAAGGGAATATTTCAAAGTTCCTCGTCAGCATCCTGAACCTTCAAAGCTCTACGTTTCTTCCCCTTTCAAGACGGTTCTCGGGGTTTACGGCATGACATTGTCCAGGGTAATAACCGGTTCTGAAGGTGAGTTCGACGGCATCATAACTGCCACCCTCGATGCTGATTATTTTACAGTTCTTCTGAATTCCATTCTTTATGCGCCGGATATGAGGGCTTCCGTGATCCACGGTGACGGCAAGGTGTTTTCGATTGCTCCCGCTTTTAAGGATGTTGAAGAGATGGAATTGGCCAAACCCGGAAGCTTCTTTACCCATCACGTTAAAAGCAAACAAACTTTCACTCTTTTCAAAAGAGTGCCCTACTCCGCCGGCGACAAACGCATGGTGGCAATGCGTACTGTGACAAGCGATAAATTTATTGGAGACAACCCTCTGATTGTTGTGGCTTCACGCGACCACTCTGCAATCTTTGCCAGCTGGCGTCACGAGACATTTGAGCAGGCAGGGTTGTTCGGGTTGCTTGCCCTGGTGGCAGGTTTCGGGATGTATTTCCTCCAGCGTCGCCAGCGGGAATTCACCCGCATTGAAACCAGCTACGACAGCAAACTAAAGGAGAGTGAATCCCGTTGGAAATTCGCCATAGAAGGCTCAGGCGACGGCGTATGGGATGTAAACATCCAGACTGATGATGCGAATTATTCCAAGCGCTGGAAAGAGATGCTGGGATATGCCGAAACCGACATCCTGCCTATCCGCCAGGAGTGGCTGACTCGCATTCACCCCGATGATCAGTCGCATGTCGCGAAAGCCATGCGAGACTATCTGGATGGCAAGTCAGCAACCTATGTTGCCGAATACCGCCTGAGGTGCAAGGATGAGAGTTACAAGTGGATCTTGAGTAGAGGTATGGTGGTAAATTACAGCGAGGATGGCAACCCCTTGCGAATGATCGGAACAGATACCGACATCACGGAGCGCAAGCTCCGCGAGGAAGACAGGACGAAACTTGAAGGTCAGCTCCAACAGTCTCAGAAAATGGATTCTGTCGGTCGTTTGGCAGGCGGCGTGGCGCATGACTTTAACAATATGCTGACTGTCATCCAAGGCCATGCAAACCTGGCCCTCATGGAAATAGATTCTACTCACCCGCTCCATGCAGCTCTGGAGGAGATTAGAAAGGCGGCCGAACGCTCCGCAGATCTCACACGGCAACTACTTGCCTTTGCACGCAAACAGATCGTTGCGCCAAAAGTTCTGGACCTGAACGAGACCGTTTCCGGGATGCTCAAAATGCTGCGACGGCTTATCGGCGAAGACATCCAACTCGCCTGGCTACCGGCGGCGAATCTGTGGCCGATCAAGATCGATCCGTCCCAAATCGACCAGATACTGGCTAACCTTTGCGTCAACGCACGTGACTCAATTGCCGACGTCGGCAAGATAACCATTGAGACGGGAAACAGCTTCATCGACGAGGAATACTGCGCCAATCATGCGGGCTTTGTGCCAGGCATGTACGTACTGCTCACCGTTAACGACAACGGTTGCGGCATGGACACGGAAACGCTGTCCCACATCTTCGAACCGTTCTTCACGACAAAAGATGTTGGCGAGGGGACCGGCTTGGGACTTGCTACGGTTTACGGGATTGTCAAACAGAACAACGGTTTTATCAACATTTACAGTGAGCGGGGCTTTGGGTCTTCATTCGCGATCTATCTACCCCGGCATATGGGCGAGACCAGACAGACAAGAACAGAAGGCTCGGCTGAACCTTCCCCACGTGGCCAAGAGACTGTACTGCTGGTGGAAGACGAACTGGCCATCCTGAAAATGACCTCAATGATTCTCACAAAACAGGGCTACACCGTACTACAGGCAAACTCACCAAGCGAGGCTATACGTATGGCAAGTGAGTGTAATGGCAAAATCCACCTGCTAATTACCGATGTGGTCATGCCCATGATGAATGGTCAGGACTTGGCAAAAAACTTGCTTTCCCTGCAACCACAGATCAAGTGTCTGTTCATGTCGGGATATACGGCCAACGTTATCGCCCATCATGGAGTACTCGACGATGGCGTGCACTTTATTCAGAAGCCTTTTACTTTACCTGGCCTGGCAATCAAAGTGCGTGAAGTGCTCGATAATTGATTCTGGTTATTCGATACCGAGCAGCCCGGAGCAAGTCATGATCACTCCACCATCGACCGCTAAATTAAACGCTACATATAGCATCCCGCTATTCCTGGCCCTGATCATCGTCGGTCTGGCTGGCAACCATTTCAGGTTTCCGATCTTCTTTAATATTGATTTTCTCTTCGGCAGTATTTTCGCCATGCTTGCTTTACAGTATTTCGGGCATGGTCGCGGCATTCTGGCAGCCGCCATAATTTCAGGCTACACCTTTATCATCTGGAACCACCCCTATGCCATAATCATCATGACCGCCGAGGTGGCGGTTGTCGGTTGGCTTATGGAGCGTCGCAGGATGGGTATGGTACTGGCTGATACCCTCTACTGGCTCATCATCGGGATGCCGCTGATCTACCTTTTCTATCACGTTGTTATGAATGTCCCACTCGGCAATACGTACATCGTCGTGACCAAACAGGCCGTAAACGGCATCGCCAATGCCCTGGTCGCCCGTTTAATATTTTCCGGTTTTGCCCTGATAACACGCTCTTCGCTGAGACCATACAGCGAGATAATCATAAATCTGCTGACATTTTTTGTACTATGCCCGGCTCTGATAATGCTGGCGGTTGCCAGCAGGACCGATATGGCCGAAACCGATCAGCAGATTCGCAGCAACCTCACGTTGGACAGTCAGTCGATGGCGCAAAGTCTCAAAACCTGGTTAACTAACAGAAAGAGGGTTGTCGTCATTCTGGCCGCTATGGCTGAAACCAGAACTCCTAAACAGATGCAGCAGTATTTGGGACTGATGACGAAGGCGGATGATAATTTTCTGAGGATTGGGTTGGTGAACAGAGAAGATATCTCGACCGCCTTTTTCCCGCTATCAGACGAACTTGGGCAAAGCAACATCGGCAGGAACTTTGCTAATCGCCCCTTCATTGAGCGGCTAAAAGCGACATTGAAGCCGATGCTCTCGGAAGTTTTTATTGGCAGTATTGGGGTGCCAAAACCCAGAGTCTTGATGCTTGCACCTTTACTCACCAGTGGAACGTACAATGGCTGGGTAGTCGGAGTTCTTTCTCTTGATCAGATTAAGGAGCAGTTCGACAAGAGTTCGGATAAGAGTACCCTGTACTACACGCTGGTTGACAAAAACGGCAATGTTATTATTACCAACCATATCGATCAGAAAGTGATGAAACCTTTTGTACGCATGCAAGGCACGCTGACTCACCTTGACTCCGGGGTCAGTCAATGGGTGCCTGATGTTCCAGTCAACACGCCCGTTTCGGAACGTTGGGGCAAATCGCTCTATATTGCCGAAACCAGAATCGGTGATTTTTCGGAATGGAAACTGATCCTGGAGCAGCCTGTGGCTCCCTTCCAGAAAAAACTTTTCGACAACTTTACCGGCGACCTTTTCAGACTATTTCTGATTCTGATCTCGGCGCTGGCGCTGGCAAGGCTGCTGGGCAGGGGGATCGTCGCCACTCTGGGTAAACTCAGCACAATAACCAATGAACTGCCGAATAGACTTATAACCAGTACGAGAGAGATTGTCTGGCCGGAAAGCGCTATCGATGAAACCTATCATCTGATCAAGAATTTCAGGAAAATGGCTGATTCTTTAAAGGCCCAGTTCCTTGAGTCCAGACAAGCCAGAGAGACGGCCGAGTTGGCCAGTCGTTCCAAGAGCGAATTCTTGGCCATAATGAGCCATGAAATCCGTACCCCTATGAATGGAGTCATCGGCTTGAGTGATCTACTGCTGGGTACGCAACTGACAGGTGAGCAGCGAAAATATTCGGAACTTATCAAGCTGTCAGGAAAAAACCTTATGGCGTTGATCAGCAATATTCTTGATCTCTCAAAAATCGAGGCGAACAAGTTGGAGCTTGAGGTGAGAGAGTTTAATCTCCAGTCAGAGATTTCCGGAGCCATCGATCTCCTCTCCTTCAGGGCTCGGGATAAAGAGTTGCTGTTAACCTCTCAGATTGATTCTGATGTCCCGTTGTTTTTGATGGGCGACTCTCTCCGTTTGGGTCAGATTATTACAAATCTGGTGGGCAATGCCATCAAGTTTACTGAAAGAGGGGGCATCACGCTACATGTCAGGAAGGATTTGGAAGACGATCAACATACAACCTTGCGTTTTATGGTACGCGACACCGGTGCAGGCATAGCAACCGACAAACTTGATCATATTTTTGAACCATTCACCCAGGCTGATGATTTCACAACCCGTAAGTATGGCGGTACCGGACTGGGATTGACCATCTCACGCCGTCTTGTCGAATTAATGGGCGGTGCAATCGGTGTCGAAAGTGCTGTAGGAGAAGGTTCGCTCTTCTGGTTTACCGCTATTTTTGAGAAACAGGCAGAGGGTGCTCTTAATGCCGGTTTTAGCCCACTTTCTGAAATAAGGGCAAATAGGGATTTGAATTGCGATAATAAAAAGCAAATCCCCATTAACACTTTAGGCCCACCCTTTGGGTCTACTTTGATAAAGGGGGAAACCATACGCATACTCCTTGCAGATGACGACCAGATCAATCAGATGGTGATAATGACAACCCTCGTAAAATCTGGTTGCAGCGTGGATGTGGCATATAACGGACGCCAGGCGCTGCAACTTCTGGAACAGAATGATTACCACCTGGTTCTGATGGATTGTATGATGCCCTTGATGAACGGATATGACGCGACCGTTGTTATCCGTGACAGGGATTCGGCAGTCAGAAACCACTCCATACCGGTGATCGCCCTGACAGCCAATGCCTTCAAGGACGACAAGGGGAAATGCCTTGCCGCAGGTATGGATGATTTTCTTAGCAAGCCGGTTGAGGTTAATATGTTGCTTATGATGCTTGGGAAGTGGACCGGCTTTGATATCGCTTCAAGATCTGTTTGTCGGAGAAATCAGAATGCAATGTCATCAGAGGAAGTTACGTCTTATGACACCAATACCGGAGTTTTTGATTCAGATGCATTTTTAAATCGAAATATGGGTGATCTCGAACTATCGCTGGATGTGGCCGCTGCATTTATTACGAGTGCTCCTGAGTATATGGCGGCAATCCACAATGCACTGGCGGCACGTGATACCATTTTATTGAGTGAATCTTCACATAAACTAAAAGGGGCAGCAGCCAATCTCTCACTGCCGATGCTCTCCGAATCCGCCAGAATGCTTGAATCTTATGCCGATGACGGCGATATGAGTAAAGCGGACGAATTGTTGCCTTTATTGGAACGACAGCTTGAAGAAGCGGTTGAGATTCTTAAAGCGATGTTATCTAACCACGAGGAAAGGAAGATCGATGAAAATACTGATTGCTGAAGATGACACCCCGTCACGTCTGATGTTGCAGTCCCTGCTTGCTAAATGGGGCTATACTGTCATATCTGCCAGCGATGGAGATGAGGCATGGAAGATTCTATGCGAGCCGGAACATCCGCATCTGGTGATACTTGACTGGAAGATGCCCGGAATTGAAGGGCCCGAGATTGTGAATCGCTTGCGAGCGAGAGAACCTGAAAAACCATACTATGCCATCGTTATTACATCTCGCAGTAATAAAGATTCAGCGGCGAGTGCCCTTAATTCGGGAGCTGACGATTTTATCGGGAAGCCGTTTGACAATGATGAATTACGGGCACGGGTTGCCGTTGGCTACAGAATGAACAGTTTGCAAAAAGCACTTTTTGGGCATATCCAGGACTTGAGGCAAGCCTTGGATCGGGTAAATAGGTTGGAGGGAATTATCCCGATCTGTATGTATTGCAAAAAAATCAGGGATGATCAGAATAGCTGGAATCAGCTGGAGAAGTACATTTCAGAACATTCAGAGGCCATGTTCAGTCATGGCATATGCCCGGAATGTGCTGAAAAGCAGATGAAAATCATTGAACTTATTTAAGGAACTGTTATGCCACAGGAAGTATCAAAGTCTTTCGTTGAACTAGACCTTACAATTCATGTTTTCACTGTCTCGGCAACTCTTGTCGGTGTATGTTTGACCGTTATTGGGATAATGAGACATTTAGGTGGAGCACGGGCGTCACATTACGGACAGGAGTTAATCGCTGTCGATGCATTCCTGTTTCTCATATGTTGTATTCTTTCCTATATGGCCTTGAAAATGCGAAACCACATTAATCGAAAGAGGCTGCTGACAAATATTGCAGACTACCTGTTCATTGGAGCTTTATCTTTGATGGCCGTCATCTGTGGACTCATAGTATATGAGATCATTTAGGAATAGTTGGCACATAAAATAGTAACGTACTGAACCAGCAACCGGGCAGCTATGTTTACAGTCAAGGCGGTGGTGGATTCAAGATGCAACAATGGCTAATGTTTGTGACAATTGGACTTTTTGGAGGCGTGGCATCAGGTTTGTTTGGTATTGGTGGTGGTATCGTCATTTTACCGTCACTAATCTACTGGGCCGGCTTCTCACAACACAAGGCGACAGGAACCAGTCTTGCCGTCCTATTGCCTCCGATCGGCCTAGCTGCAACCATCGAGTTTTATAGAAACGGGAATGTGGACATCAGAGCGGCCATGATTCTTGCTGCGGCCATGTTCGTCGGCGCTTGGGGCGGTGCGTTCATTGCGAACCAGATGAAGGGCCCCCATTTGCGTCTTGTCTTTGGCGTGTTCGTCTTTGGCGTTGGCGTCTACCTTATCTACGGCGCGTGCAAACGCCTCGGTTGGTTATGAGCAATTCCACATGACAGCAACGGCCCAGAAATGGGCATCTTGAAGATATTTACGGAGTAGATGTCTCACCAGTCCTAATTTCGCAAGTTTCCGATGCAATGAGCGAAGAAGTAGTCGGCAAGAAGTTGCTTACAATGTTAGTATAAAAAAGGTGTTCTGGTGTATATTCGCTTTCCGGAAGAGACTAAATGGGATTCGGACTTCAGATCCCCCTTAACGAACTTCCAAAGCGTCTTGCCGAGTTGCCCAAGGAGAAAATCATCGTCACCCCCTCCCCGCACAAGGATCGTTCATCGATCGCGATCTCGTATTTGCGCAGCAAAGGTTACAACGCTAGGTATCTTACCGATGGCCTGATCGGGCTTGCGGAGAATCTGCGGGGAGAGAACGCCAAGTATTTTCTGGAGGATACCGGGATGGTAAAACCATGACCTATGCCGACTTGCAGGAAGCGCTTCAGGTTTTGAGCCTCAGAGAGCGGGCCTCCCTCAAAGAGATCAAAGAGCGCCATCGGAAATTGGTGAAACGTTACCATCCGGATACCGGTAACATAAACGATCAAGAGGCCATCAGGAAAGTAAACGCAGCATATAAAGAGCTGCTCGATTATATTGCGGAATACAGCTTCTCTTTTACCGAGGAAGAATTTTACGAACAGAATCCGGACGAACGCCTTAGGAGACAGTTCATGGATGTCCCGATGTGGGGGAAGAGGTAATCAACAGTTCGTCTATATCAGGAAAACGCTCATGAAAAACTTGCTGGAATACCGTTTTTTAATTCCCCTTGCTCTGTTACTCGGCCTGGCGCCATTTTTACCTCAGCCGCATATAGTGGAAAAATTCAGGATGCTTGCGGCGGGGACGCTGAAAAAGCCTATCGATATTTTTGATCTGGTTTGGCACACATGCCCCTTTCTGCTCCTTGCATACCGGATATTCAGAGACATCAGGCATCAAAAAGCGTGACAAGAGCGGCAAGCAACTTTAAGAAGAGGGAGATCAAATGCAACCCCAGGAATTGGCTAAAAGAATAAAATCGAAAAATCCACCGACCGTTGTCGATGTCCGTACTATTTTCGAGTTCCGAAAAGGACATATACCCGGCGCAATCCACGCACAAACCTGGAAAATACTCTTACGGCTCGCGAACATCCCCTCCGACAAGAATTCCGAGCTTGTGATAACCTGCGAGCATGGTCCCAGAGCGCAGATTGTCAAGGGGTTGCTCGGATTTTTCGGTTACCGTAATGTGACGCTGCTTGATGGACATATGTCAGGCTGGCGGTTGGCCGGGCGCGCCCAGGAAAAAAATCCAAAAAGAAATGAAGGCAAAATATGAAAAATTTCATCCTCGCCGGTATCTTTGTAATGGCTCTTGCAAGCATCGTTTTTGCAGTGGATAGTGACATTGAAAAACATTCATCGTGTACGTACTGTGGCATGGACAGAGCAAAATATGCTTACAGCAGGATTTTGATCGAATATGACGACGGTACATCCTTCGGAGCATGCAGTCTTCACTGTGCGGCTGTTGATCTTGCGAATAACATCGACAAAGAGCCGAGGGCAATTGGCGTGGGCGACTATAACAGTAAAAAGCTGATTGACGCGGAAAGTGCTAACTGGGTTTTAGGCGGCAAAAAGCCGGGAGTGATGACAATGAACGCCAAATGGGCTTTTGAAGATAAACATGTCGCTGAAAAATTTATCAAAGAAAACGGTGGAATGCTGGTGACTTTTGATGATGCCATAAAGGCAGCATACGAAGACATGTACAAGGACACGAAACAGATCCGCGAACGCCGCAAGATGAAGAGATCACTCAAGCCGTAAGGAGGTCCGTATGAACAATAAATCGCTCAAAATAGTGTTAATTTTTATTGCGGCTTTTATAGTAGGGACTTCACCAGCCTTCGCAGACAACCTGAAACCACAAAAGGCGGGCCCCAGGGACAAATGCCCGGTATGCGGCATGTTCGTGGCCAAGTATCCCGATTTTGCAGCCCAGATCCAGTTTCAAGATGGTTCGATATTCCATTTCGATGGGGCCAAGGATATGTTCAAATATTACCTGAATCTGCCCCGTTACGCTCCCGGCAAAAAACCGGCCGACATCTCCGCACTGTTCGTCACCAACTATTACGACCTGACCTTGCTGGATGGACTCACGGCATATTATGTTTCCGGAAGCGACGTCTACGGACCGATGGGGCGAGAGTTGATCCCTTTTGTCAGGGAAGCCGAAGCGCGTGACTTCCTGAAAGATCACAAGGGAAAATCCATTATCCGTTTTAGTGATGTAACTCCGGCGCTCCTAAGGGCGCTGGACTGATGGCGTTGCGGCGCTCGACGATCTTCCTGCGGACTGTCGCGGGGCTGGTTTTGCTTCTGGCCATGATATTCCTGCACGCCTCAAACGAAGTCCGGACATCCGGGCCGCTCTTCGCCCGCAAAAATGCCCTGGTGAGGCAGCTGGAACTGACCGACCTCTCCATTTTTACCGAGGCGACCTATACCCGGCACCTAAGTATGGCCGATATCTCGACACCTTTTCAAGACGCTCAGATGTCGCTGGATCATTTCCCCAGCGGCGCACTGGTCGAGCCGCCGCCTCATCTGCTGAGGAACCATGCCCAACTTGATTGAACGCCAGCGGCATATCATCGATTTCACCCTTTCGTCGCTCCTCCGGCGCAAGGGGAAAAACTGCGCACTGCTCTTGGTATATACCTTGATCGTCTTTATTCTGGCCTCGGTACTCTTTTTCACCCACGCTCTCAAGCGCGAGGCGGCCCTGCTGCTCAATGAAGCCCCGGAGATCATCGTACAGCGCACCCTGGCCGGCCGCTACCAGACCATTCCAATTGCCTGGAGCGACAGGATTCTAAAGATCAACGGCGTTATCTCGGTACGTCCACGGTTATGGGGCTACCATTTTGACAGCGCCTTCAAGGCCAATTACACACTGACGGTACCGGCCGGGAATCCGCCACAACAGGGCAGCATAGACATCGGTAGCGGCATATCCATGATGCGCGGCGCCAATAGAGGCGACATCATTGCTTTTACCGGTCACGACGGCATTCCTCGCAGCTTTAAAATCAGAAACATTCTAGAGCACGAATCGCAACTGCTAGCCAACGACCTGATACTGCTCTCTGAAGAGGATTATCGCGACTTCACCGGCATCCCGGCAGATCAGGCCACCGACTTGGCTCTGCGGGTGCGCAATTCCAGGGAGTACGGGATCATTGCCGAAAAGATCACCCGGATCTATCCAGACACCCGCCCCATTGTACGCACCGAGATCCTGCGCACCTACGACGCACTCTTCGGCTGGCGTTCCGGGCTGCTGATCGTAATCTTCAGCGCCGCAATTCTGGCCTTCGTCATCTTTGCCTGGGAGAAAGCCACCGGCCTCTCTGCCGAAGAGCGGAGAGAAATCGGTATCCTCAAGGCGGTTGGCTGGGAAACTTCCGATATCCTGCTGATGAAATTCTGGGAGGGAACCGTCATTTCGCTAACCGCTTTTCTGGTCGGAATCATCCTGGCCTATCTCCATGTATTTTTCACTTCGTCGGCACTTTTCGCGCCGGTACTCAAAGGCTGGTCAACACTATATCCCGCCTTTCCCCTGACCCCGTTTCTCGACTTGGGTCAAGTGGCGACACTCTTCTTCCTGACCGTAGTTCCCTACACGATCACCACCATTGTCCCCTCGTGGCGGGCGGCAACAATCGACCCCGACGCGGTCATGCGCTGAGGAGATATCCATGATATCCGCACGCGGCATCAGCAAGGTATTTAATCACGGGCTCCCCAACGAGTTCGCCGCTCTTCATCCTGTTTCCCTGGATGTGAGTCTGCACGAAACGACTGTTCTCAAAGGGCCGAGCGGTTCCGGCAAAACCACCCTGCTCGGCCTGATGGCCTGTATGGCCCGCCCCACCTCCGGCCGGATCTTCTTGAATGAGCGTGAGATCACCAGCCTGCCGGAGCGGTTCCTGACCGAAATCCGCCGCTCCACCTTCGGTTTCATTTTCCAGCAATTCAATCTTATCAAGGGGCTTTCAGCCCTGGAAAATGTCATGATCCCGGCCTACCCAACCGGAGAAAAGTATTCCATTTTGCGCAGGAGAGCGCTGGAGAGCCTGGAGATGTTCAATCTCGGTCAGAGGGCCGATGCCAGGATCGAATGGCTTTCCGGTGGCGAGGCCCAACGGGTGGCCATTGCCCGGGCGTTGATCAACAATCCCGCCATCATAATCGCTGATGAGCCGACCTCCCATCTTGACAGCATACAGTCACGCGAATTCATCGATATCATGACTGATCTGAAGGCAAAGGGGAGGACCATTATCCTGGCCAGCCACGACCCGATTGTGTACGATTCCGGCTTGGCCGACCGGGTAGTGGAGATGCGCGACGGTCGGATAGCCAATGAGATAAAAAGTTCATGATCCTCCATCCCGGCATCCTGGCGCTCTTCCTCTCATCCCTTCTGATCAGCCTGATGACAATCTACGCCGCTAGCTGCGGATTTATGATCCTGCGCAGGTGGGACATCGACAGCGGCAGCGAACTTCAACTGGCACTGGAACGTCGCACCTGCCTGATCTCCAGCATCGCCAGTTATTTGCTGGCGCTCCAACTCCTCTCCCTGTTTCTGTTCATCCAGACCGCCGACAGCATCTCTCATCTGTTTGTGGGGGCCATGTGCGCCGTGGGAACCTTGACGGTCAACAGCTTCGGCTATCCGACCCTGCTGCTCAAGGTACTCAACTTCATCCTGGCCGGTCTCTGGCTTATCCTGAATCACGCCGACAACCGGGGGTATGATTATCCGCTGATCCGTGCCAAGTACCTTCTGCTGTTGATAATGGCCCCATTTATCCTGACTGAAACCGTTGTGCAATGCATCTACTTTACGGGACTCAAGCCGGACATAATAACCTCCTGCTGCGGCACTCTTTTCAGCCAAGGTTCTCGCGGGATTGCTTCAGAAATTCTGGCCATACCCACCGCTCCGATGAAAATACTCTTCTACTCATGCATGGCGGCAACGTTGGCTGCCGGCGCAAGGCTTTTCCTGAAAGGAAAAGGGAGCTATATCTTCGCCATCATGAGCGGAGTTACCTTCGTAATATCCATCGCCTCAATTATCTCATTCATTTCCCTCTATTTCTACGAAATGCCGTCGCATCACTGTCCGTTCTGCATATTGCAGAAAGAATATGGTTATGTCGGTTATCCACTTTACGCTCTTATGTCGCTGGGAACGATAACGGGGCTTGGTGTTGGGCTTTTGCAGCCGTTCCGCAAAAAGGAAACTCTTGGAATGATCATCCCTGCAATTCAACGGAAACTTGCTGCAGTATCGCTATTTTCATTTTTCATTTATACTCTGATTGCATCCTGGCCGATTCTGTTTTCGAGCTTTAATCTGAAAGGCTAAGATGATGGGAGAACGGTATGAAAACATGAGGTTGCCTTCACCCACCCGCTGAATTCAGACGTCAGTTGCGGCCTGATTACGAGCGTTAGCTTGCTGAATAACAATAAATGGAGACGTATATGCAGCCACGGAAATCAGCTGGGCAAACAAAAAAACAAAAACATTTGACGCTGCTCTGGCACTCCCGAATGACGAACTTCACCGGATCAAACAGACCTGGCCTGACGCCATGACCAGATCATCCAAAAGCAACCTGCATTCCCGAGCCAACTATCTGGCGCTGTTCACCATTATCTACAACATCGTCGAGGGGGGTATTTCAACCTGGATGGGGGCAGCCGATGAGACGCTGGCGCTGTTCGGATTCGGTCTGGACTCGTTTATCGAGGTTATATCGGCGGTCGGTGTCTGGCATATGCTGCAAAGGATCAAAACGAACGGCGGCGAATCAAGGGATGAGTTCGAGCAGCGGGCGCTTCGGATCACAGGCGGAGCATTTTATCTGCTGACAACCGGTCTGGTAATATCGGGCCTGCTGAGCATCTATCAGCAGCACAAACCGGAAACAACCCTCTGGGGCATTGTTATCTCGCTGGCATCGATCTCTTTCATGTGGTACCTGATTCGTCAGAAGACAAAGGTCGGCAGGGCGCTAGAATCCCAGGCCATTCTTGCCGACGCCGCCTGTTCACGCGCATGCGTCTACCTCTCCCTGGTTCTGATGATTTCAAGCGTCGGTTATGAACTGACCGGCATAGGCAGCCTGGACGCGATCGGTGCGCTGCTGATCGCCTGGCTGGCCTTCAAGGAGGGGCGGGAATCGTTTGATAAAGCCAGGGGGTTGAACTGTTCATGCTGTTGCACAAAGAGTTGAACTAAATCGAGATTGGATTATTGCGCAAATACGGGCCTGTCAGTTGATGAACGGCCCGTATTTGCGAGATCAGGAGCAGCATGAGGGTTTGTCTTTCAGGAAGGCCGCCAGGGCGGTGCGGTCGGATTCTGCTTCGGGCAGGTTGCCGGCATTCTGTTTCAGTATCATGAGTAAATCCCTGCAGATATCACAGCTTTCCCGGCTGAGAGCGTAGTGCATCCAGACCCCCTCGCGGCGGGTGTCAACCCAGCAGCTCCGTTTCAGATAGGCCAGATGACGCGACACGGTGGACTGCGGCAGATTGAGCACCGCCATCAGATCGCAGACGCAGAGTTCCCCCTCGGCCTGCAATAGGAGAACGATACGCAGGCGGATCGGGTCGGATAGTGCTTTCATGGTCTGGGCCAGATGTTTCAAGGCTTAGTCGCCATCCTGCGAGATGTTGAATTCAATAACAGAGCTTATTCCCAAGAGTACATTTGACAGTATTTCGAGATTATTCATGTCCATAGTACGCACGGTCATGCGGTATTCCAGTTGTTCCCCGTTACCCAGCAATCGGTAGCTGATATTTGCAACCGAGAAGCCATTTTGTGAAAGCAGCTTTCTGATTTCCGCCTCCGACATGATATCTTTACGATCAAAAAGAATGGAATGAGAAGCAAACACTTGCGACGGCATTCTATTCTCAATCATTCGGAAAATTGATAATGTTCCAAGAGTAATGATTGTTGCAATGATCACGGCACTATAGAAGCCAACTCCGGCCAGAATTCCTATCGCGGCGGTAATCCAGATAGAAGCTGCAGTTGTCAGCCCCCGGACTGCAAGCCCCTCCCGCAGAATCACTCCCGCCCCAAGAAAGCCTATCCCGGTCATCACCCCCTGGGCCATTCGGGTAGGATCCACCCGAACCGTCTCCAGCGCGGCTGCGGTGAACCATTTGCCTTGATACATGGTAACGAGCATGAGGAGACTTGAGGCAACGCAGACAAGAGTATGCGTCCTGAAACCTGCCGGGCGTCCATGGTAGCTCCGCTCCAGCCCGATAAGCCCCCCAGCTGCCGTTGCAACAGAAAGATGCATAACTACGTTGAGCCATTCGCTATCCATTGCTGCTCCCTCCCGTAGAGTGGCTAGAGTTATAGAGCAGAAGCAGCGTTGAGTCAAGGAGCAGAACAAGAAACCGGAGAGTTGTCAAAAGGGATTAAAATGCTTGAAATATCTGCTCCTTATCCGAGACATTCTAATGAAATTGATACGGACAATTAAACCCCGGAGCAGATTGTTGGCGACGTTATTGATATTTTACAGATCTCCGGCAGAACAGGATAGAATAATAGAGATTACCCTATCTCGTGGAGCCTTCTTGTCTGGCGTTCAATAAGGAGTTCGATATCTGCAATATCCTCTACAGACAATTTCGGGCCCGGTTTCCGGATTGCGGCCGAAGCGATCATACTTCGTTTTGCAAGGATGTATTTCCGGACGGCAAGCCCGATTCCAGGTTGCTGTTCGTAACGCGCAAGCGGCAGATAGGCATCGAAAAGATCGTGGGCTCGCGCAGCATCGCCACTTGCGTCTGCTCTGCAGACCTGCACCATCATTTCAGGATAGGCAAAGCCGGTCATGGCGCCGTCCGCACCTCGTGTAAGCTCTTCAGGCAAAAACAGACCGCCGCCATTGCCTGTCAATATCGAAACCCGACGTGTTTCGCCCAGCTTACTCGATGCTCGAATCGCAGACAGCTTGGCCAGGCCTGGGCAATCCTCATGCTTCAACATGACACAGCTCGGCACCGCCCTGATAATGCGCAGGATAACCGAAGTTGTCATCTGTACCCCTGTTGAAACCGGATGATCCTGCAGTACGAACGGGACGGAGGAACCTAGTGTCTCTCCAACCATTTCAAAATAATTATAGATCTGGTCATCGGTTCTTAACGAAGATGGCGGTGCTACCATCACGCCTGCAGCCCCCATATCCATTACGCTGGCGGTAAGTTCACGCATCGGCGCAAAGCCGGGGGATGATGCTCCGACTATGACAGGCACTCTGCCGTTAACCCGGTTAATAACCCGTTTGGCAAATGTACGTG
>JAQTRC010000106.1 GCA_028712665.1 Desulfuromonadaceae bacterium | reverse complement strand
GTTATGAAAACTAGCGGCTAGTCATATGTATCTGCCTGCGAGCTACTTCAAAAGATCAGCCCAGTGCGGCCCTTTTAAAAAATAATTTGCGTAATCTGGGTTCGGAATCTGTTGATGGCCTACCCGGCAAAGTGGTATGCCCCATTAAATAATTCTTCTAAAAATATCCATCAGCGGAGTGCCTATGGGTGGTGGACTATACAACCAAATAATACTTGAAACATTAATCCCTGAAAGTTTACCAGGTGTTTCATTATTCATGAAGCATGGAACAAATTACACCCTATATAAAGGTCCTGATTTACCGTTCACAGAACGTGATAAACAAAGATTGGTAAATGGTCAAATAGAATATCTATTTGTATTCTCTTCTGACTTATCTGATTATAATTTATATGTAGAATCTAATTTGTCAGAGCTGCTTGAAAATGAGGATTTTTCGCTGGGAAAGCGTCAAGAAATTCTTTGCCAGGCATCGGTTAGCTATGTTCAAGAAATATTTGACGCACCGGCTATGAATATAAAATCGAATTTGGATCGTTGTAAAAGCTTGATAAAACATATCTTGTCTGATCACTTTAGTCCGCATCAATTAATGTCTACATTAGGAAGTTTGGTTAGTCACAATTCTTATACTTACGTTCATTCTGTGCAAGTAAGTTCATACATGACCGCATTGTACAAATTAAGGAATACTGAAGATGAAATATTGATGGACGTAGGAATTGGAGGTATATTTCACGATTACGGAAAGGTATATGTTCCACAAATGATACTGGATAAACCGGATAAATTAACTTCTTCCGAATTTGAGGAAATCAAGGGCCATCCAAAACTGGGACATGATGCATTAGACCAATTAGGAATATTGAATCCTATAGCTTTAGATATAGTGCGGCATCATCACGAAAAGTTTAATGGCACAGGCTATCCTGATGGTTTGACTGAAATAAGCAGATATGCAAAAATAGCCTCAATAGCGGATGTATATTCAGCATTAACTACTAACCGCAGTTATAGACAAGCCCTGACAAAAGAAGTAGCACTTGATATAATGTCTGACCAAATGAAAGGATCTTTTGATACCTATTATTTATCAATGTTCAGTGCAATGTTAGAATGAAAAAAGATATTCAGTGGAGAGTAAAAGATTATTGATGACAATAAAGGGGGGGCGAGATCAGATGATTTCGTCCCCCTTTTTGTACAAAGAAACCGCTCTGATCCGGCAACCGAATTCCAACTCAGAGAGCGGTATCAGTATCCACGCGGGAGGCTCTTTAGTACGAATATATATTTTTCTTGACCCGTCTATCGCTTCACACTTTAGCCTTGTTTTTGTCACGGCCATGACACAAATAAATCAAGACGAAAGGAGTAGCAGATGAGACAGAAGGTAACGGTAGAAGAATGGGTCAAGCGGTTACGGGCTATCGGCCTGGATGAGGCGGCGATGCAGAATTGGCACAGGCTGTTCGAGGGGGAGAATCCGGAAGGTCATCAAAGTTTTCTGGAATGGCTGGGACTGCCGACTGAGAAGATAACCGAAATACGTCAAAAGAACGTTTGAAACAGGACGCCCCCGATGCTACGTTGGGGGCGTTTACTCTATAAAATGAATCGAGGATGCTGATGTATAAAATTACCGAGCTTGCCCGGCACGTTGGCCTTTCGCGCAGCACCCTGCTGTATTACGACCGGATCGGACTCTTGTCGCCATCGGGACGCAGTGGGGCAGGCTATCGTCTCTACTCGACTAATGACCGGGACAGCTTGGCGACAATTTGCAGCTTTCGTCAAGCCGGTCTGACCATGGACGATATTCGTCGTATTTTAACCATGGAAGAAGATACCAATGGAAAGGTACTGCAACGGCGTATGCGGGAACTTGGAGAAGAAATTCGCACCTTGCAGACTCAACAGCATCTGCTTGGAAAGATGCTGAAGGTTCAGTCGCTTGGAGAGTTGCCGGTTGCAATTGATAAGCAGGCCTGGATTGATATGCTTCGGGCCGCAGGGATGGATGAAGCAGCCATGCGGAAGTGGCATATCGAGTTTGAGCGCCGGGCGCCGGAGGCCCACCAGCAGTTTTTGCTGTCACTTGGAATATCGGAAGATGAGGTGCAATTTATTCGTAAAAAGTCTGCGGAAGCTGCGTCTGTCTGAACTTAGATGGTGAGATAAGGGGGATAACATGAAGAGAATCAGTTCTGAATCGATGCTGAAAACAGTCTGCTGGTTAGGCGCCGTAGTGGACGGTCTGCTTGCCATAATGTGGTTTCTGATCGCGTGTGGATACAACTTGCCGAATCTGCTGAGCGGATATGTCGGACACGGCGTTGATTATCAACAAGCCATGTATATTGCGGCCATGTTTATGGCGACCTGGGCAGTGCTTCTTATCTGGTGTGCGCAAAAACCGGTAGATAGAAAAGGGCTGCTCATGATAGGTGCCTGCTTTATTTTTCTATCCGTAATTCTGGAACTGCTATTTTGGAGAGACCTCTTTAAAGGGATCGGATTCACTTTCGGGGTGCTGAAGCGGTTATTCTTGTCGGGACTTTTCACATATGCTTATTTTTATTCGTCTAAAACAGAATAATTAGCCGGAGTTGTTGTAAACATTGGGATCATTGATGACTATAAATTGGGGCGAGATCAGATGATTTCGTCCCCTTTATTTCTTGATTTTTGTTTCGGCATCATTTACAAACAGACCGGTTGGTATATTTTGTGGGAGATATCCAAATCATGAAAAGCAAAGGGAGAAATACCAGGCAGGAAATCGTTGAAAAAGCTCTGCAGCTTTTCTCCGTCAAGGGGTACTACAACACTTCAATCGGCGACATTCTGGAGGTGACAGGCCTGACTAAAGGTGGACTTTACGGCCATTTCGGCAGCAAGGAATCAATTTGGGAGGGCTCCTATGACGAGGCTGTAAAAATCTGGAGCGAGATAGTCTTAAAGGATACCCGCGATATAGAAGACCCTCTGAAAAGGTTGGAGCGCATGGTTGAAAACGACATGCGCGATTATCTCGGCAATAATGTTTTGCCGGGGGGATGTTTTTTCCTAAATATGCTGGTGGAGCTTTCCGGCCAGTCGGAAAAGATGAAAAATCGTATCTGGCGCGGTTTTGAAGGATTCTCAAAACTGATGGCCTCCTGTCTCAGAGAGGCGGAAAAGAAGGGGATCATCAAGCCCGGACTGGACCATACCGAAATCAGCGCGTTCTTCATCATCGTCCTGAACGGAGCGGCAGCGCTTTATGCCGCCACAAAGGACCCGCTGGTATGGCAACGGACAATCAGACAGCTCCGTATCCATCTTGAGCAATTGAGGGTATAGCAAGGAGGATTGACATGACTCACGTTCTATATGAAAAACGAAACCGGATCGCCTACATTACTCTGAACAGGCCGGATGCGCTCAACTCGCTGGATGACACTCTCAATGACGAGCTATGGGACGTCTGGGGCCGCTTCGACAAGGATGCTTCTGCGGATGTCGCCATTCTGACCGGCAACGGGAAGGCATTTTGCGCTGGGGCGGACCTTAAAACATTCATACCGAAGTGGGAACATGCCAATATGCTTGATGTTCGCAAAAACATTCCGACCGGCATAGCAGGAGGCATCACCCGCGGCCAGCACAAGATCGTCAAACCTATCATTGCCGCGATCAACGGATTCGCCATCGGCGGAGGTTTTGAGCTTGCTCTGGCTTGCGATATCCGTATTGCCTCGGAAAAAGCCAAGTTTGGAGTATTCGAAGTCCGTTACGGTTTGCACCAGGGGGACGGCGGTATTGTCAGGCTGGTAGCCATCGCAGGTATCGCCGTGGCCCTGGAACTGACGCTGACCGGGCGCGAAGTTGCCGCCGAGGAAGCGTTTCGGCTGGGGCTCGTAAGCAGAGTTGTGCCTCACGCAGAGCTGATGGCGACTGCAGAGCAGTATGCAACCATGATCCTGGCCAACAGCCAGCAGGCGGTCCGCTCCGCCAAGGAAACAATTCATGATGTTGTCGGGCGCACCATGGATGATGCCCTGCGGATTGAGACGATCAATTCCTATTCCAGTCTCGGCGATTTTGGTGAAGCGAGGGAACGGCTGGCCGCTTTCTACGAGAAAAAATAATGGATGCTTCTTATCTGATTCACGTAAAACCATAAAACTCTCAGCACAATATGTTGTCAGGAGCATTTTCTGATGACCGTCGCTAAACATTTTATCCTGCTGGGCCAAGGAATAGCCGTTTGGGTGCTATTCTGGCTTTCCGGTTTTCCTTCCTACTACCAGCAGTATTCGCTCGTGACCATGGCAATTTTCTGCACATTGCTCAGTGTCGCTATCTCGCTCGCAGCGCTCGTTATCCTGCTGCGCGGGCGCCCCGAAAAAAGGCTGCATAGAGCGGCATGGATTTCCTTCTACTTCACACTTCCGCTGGCCATTATCGACTGGTTGTATTGCGGAGTCTATCTCGGACATGGCGCAGCTTTTCTGATCCGCTACTGGTACCTCACTCTGTTCTATTTCACCCCTTGGCTTACCTTTGTCCCGACAGCGCTCCTTTTGAACCGCCCGCAGAGAGTTCGGAAATGATGCAATCAGGGATGATAGGACAAACATCCGACTTGAAAAGAGATCGTACAACCGGGTGAACCCGGGCTGTGCAAATGCACATTTTCAGATATGGGAATAGATTAATCGCATGATGCGCTGCTGGAAGATGCCATGGACCGGGCAGAACTCTACTCAGGCGTACAACCGGCCAAGCGGGATTTGACACTGTGGGTGAAATTATTGAGAAGCGTATTGGAGCGGAAACCGTCAAAAAAAAGAAAATAAAGAACAAATTGATTTCAATCTTGGAGGAACGAGTCATGAAAATACTCCTCATCCAACCACCCGGTCACTATCCACTGATGGATCAGATCTACATGTTTGAACCGCTGGCCCTTGAGTACCTGGCCGCCGGAGCGCTTCTGGACGGTCACGAGGCGCGGATATGCGACGTCAGAATCGAATACGGTTTTGAGAACGTCTTCAGGGAGTTTGCTCCCGATCTGGTCGGTCTTACCGGTTTATTCCCGCGATGATTTCAGTTCACTGGCCTCTTACATCAAAAAACTCAAGCTCACGTATGCCACCTTCACAGTCATGACCCCTCAGCCGGGAACTGAGCTCTATGCCACACGGGAGGAGGAACTGCTCTCCAGCAAACCCGAACTGTACGACATGCTCCGCGCCCTGTTGCCGACCAGGCTGCCGCTGCCGGAATTCTACAACGAACTGGCCAAGCTTTACACCGGGGCGGTGCCTCTGTACCGTTCATTGCCGGCACTGTTCAAGTTCGGGGTACGTGGCTTGTTGCAGCGGATGCGGCTATTCGGAAAGTTTCTCAAACGTGTGAAATCAGCCCATCTTGATTACTGAAACAGTTCCGCTAAAATTGCGGGATTGACGACAAGAGATTGAACTCAATTTGGCCAGCGCAAGTTCCAGATCAGAGAAAATTGTACATGCGTGGAGCAGGCTTTCTGGTATAGTGGCGAACGATAAATCAACCACTGGAGCCGGAGATGACGCTGACACTGTCGCCATTGATAACCAAGGTACACTTTCCACCTATTTCCGAGGTCAAACGCTGGCTTGCCGAGCGACCCGACGATGGACAGGAGCTGATCGATCTCTGTCAGGCCGTTCCGGATTATGCCCCCGCACAGGAATTGACGGAACACCTGTCCGCCCTGCTTGCTGACCCGCTCATGTCGAAGTACTCTCCCGATGAGGGATTGCCCGAAGTGCGTGAAGCGCTCTGCGGCTACTATCATAGGAAATACGGGGCGCTAATCTCCCCCGCCAACCTCTGCCTGACAATCGGAGCAAGCCAGGCGTTCTGGCTGGCGATCGTCACGCTCTGCCGTGCCGGGGATGAGGTAGTGGTGCAGGCTCCCTATTACTTCGATCATCCCATGGCGCTCGATATTCTAGGCATCCGCGGGATCTATGCCCCGTTTGTCGAAGCTCAAGGGGGGCTTCCGTCTGTCGCAACAATCGAACGGCTGATCACCGGCAAGACCAGAGCTATTCTGGTTGTATCCCCAAGTAACCCGACCGGCGCCATCACTCCGCCAACGGTTATCCATGAACTTTTAGAGCTGGCAAAGAAGCATGGCATCGCCCTGATTCTGGATGAAACCTACAATGAATTCATCCCAGGCGGCAGCCGCCCTCACGACCTCTTCGGCGATCCCTCCTGGGGTGGCCATTTCGTGCATATTGCATCATTTGGCAAAACATACGCCCTTACCGGATACAGAGCCGGACTGTTAGCCGCCTCCGAAAATTTTATTCATCACGCGCTCAAGGCCCAGGACACGATGGCTGTCTGTCAGCCCCGCATAACCCAGCACGCGGTCAAATTCGGCGTAGAGCAGTTGGATGGGTGGGTGGCAGCAAACCGTGATATGATGGGACGCCGCCACGACCTCTTTCGCGCCGAATTTCTGAAGCCGGGCAACAAATTCCAGCTTGTGGCCAGCGGAGCCTTTTTCGCCTGGGTCCGGCACCCGTTCATCGGCTGCAGTGGGCGTCAGGTGGCCAAGCGCTTGGTCGATGAGGCCGCTCTCCTCTCTCTGCCGGGAGAGGTGTTCGGCCAGGATTTGGAGGGATACCTGCGATTGGCCTTCGGAAATATCCGTGAGGAAGCTATACCGGAAGCTGTGCGGAGATTCCGGAAGATGGCGGCATGATTTATTGGGTATTTGTAAATGCTTATATCCGGCTTCGCAAAAGTTTTGGAAAGTAGAGACATATTTGAAATACAGGTGGGGTTAGGTCAGATTTTTCTCCATATATTTGTTGTAGAATAGCAGAGGTCAATCCTGCTCGGTTAATTTCTCCTAAGCATGGTTCCTTTCGTTGGCAATTTGCACAAAATAATTGAATAGTTCCGGGTTAAAGGCCCCTTTTTGGGACTCCTCATGCATGATCTTGATTGCATCGGCATGCGAATGCGCCTTGCGATGAGGCCGGTTCATGATCAAGGCGCTGTAAACGTTGCAAATAGCGGTCACTTGGCCACTGCGCGGGATTTCATCACCTTTAATCCCTGTTGGATACCCATTCCCGTCATATCTCTCATGATGGTAGCGGACGATATTGAGCACAATGTCGCTATAATTACCGCTCCGCTTCAGATGCTCATACCCTTTCTGGGTATGCTGTTTAACTTTGTGATATTCAATTTCAGACAGTGCATCATTTTTATCCAGAAGCTCGTTTGTGATGTAGGTCATGCCGTAATCGTGCATAAGGGAACCGACCCCCACATCGTTCATCTCGTCAGGGGCCAGTTCAAAAAGCCTTTCATGCATCAGCAGGGAAAGCGCCGCTACCTGGACCGCATGCGCAAAGATATAGAAATTGTGATCTATTACCGTTTTGAGTGATTCCAGGACAGGAGCATCTGTGGCTACATGATTCAATATATGTTGCACAATTTTACGACATCTCTGAAGGTTGGCGGCGCTTTCCGGTGATTCAAACATGTCGATCACGCAGTTGAGAGATGTCTGATAAAGTGTCCTTCCCTTGGCTATGCCGCTCAGATCATCTCTGGCAAGCGTTTCTGCAAGACTGCTCTCCATGAATTCGTTAATAGCTTCCATGTCGCCGCTTCGGACATACAAAAATTCCGTAGAACTTCTCTCAAGTCGTCGATAGTCCACATCAGTGAACATCCTGTGCGGATCTTTATAGAGAACATAATTGCCGCCGCTCTTCAGATACAGAGCCACGCTTGGGAAACATACCGGGGAAACGCTTTCGACGCTTATTGCCCGCCAATAATGGTCGTTGCTCATAAATTATCCTCATTCGATTTGGTATGGACTTTCAAGGTCAGGTCAGAGTGAACCTGGCAGCTCAAAAGAGTGAAAAATGACCGAGTTGTGACTCTTATCGCCTCTCTATCAGCCCAATCAATATTATCTATCAGTAAACCGGCATATGCGTCAACCCGTTATTGCCTGGTTCCTATCCGGAGAGAGCGGACGGGAAGCTGCCGGTTTCCGGTATGGAAAGGAGCGGCAAAGTATTTCGAATTATATTTTTGAGTAAAATGTTAACTGCCAGCTTGTGACGCGCATATTCAACGTCCTGTTTATTTTAATCTTTCCACTCTTTGTGAGTCATCAGCTTCCAGGCGTTCCGGCAGGCAATCTTCTCCGCGACATCGTTGCGCAGTTCATTTAGAACGACAGTTCTGAACGTACCCCTGGAGGACGAACAGCTCTTGGCCTTTATCTTTCCTTCCCCGGTCGATTGAGAAGAAGCCGAGCCGTCTGCTAGGGGCGTCAGGCCGCATACCAGTATACTGCTAAGTAATGGAAAGTTGTCCCCGCCATTACAAACAGATGCCAGATGAAGTGTCCATATCTGATGCGGGAATCGGCCGCGAAAAAAACAACGCCTGTCGTGTAAGCCAATCCTCCTGCGCCCATCCATAGTAGCCCGGATGTCGGCACGAGGGAAGTTAACGGATTGATTGCAATCAGGATCAGCCATCCCATCAGCAGATAGAGGAGTGTGGAAGCGATGGGGTGGAATAACCTGTTTAACGCCTTCAGTATCACCCCGACTATAGCAAGAGCCCAGATCAGCACTAAGACCGTCCAACCCCACGGGCCGCGAAGTATTCCAAGCGTAAACGGCGTGTACGTGCCGGCGATAAGGAGAAAAATCGCAGAATGTTCGATGACCTGGAGTACACGCTTTGCCTCGCCTTCCGGTAAGGAGTGATAGATGGTGGAGGCAAGGTAAAGCAACAGCATGGACGCGGTGAAGATAGCCGTTCCGACGATGTATCCGGTAACTCCGCTCCTGATTGCGTGCGAGAGAAGAAGCGGGGTTGCCACGATTGCAGCGGCCAGTCCAATGCCGTGGCTAATGCTGTTCGCAATTTCTTCCCCCCGCGACTGTTCGCGCTCGGGCGTTTTAAGCGATATGCCCACGCCATTTCCTCCAGAGGAAAACGCTTGAGTGTCAGGCCGTACAGATTTCACAATGCCAAATTTTTGGGGCCGACAATGTAGTAATTGTTCCGCAGAATGTTAAAAAGTCAATCATGACCGACTGGATTCCCTGGCTCGAGCCTATCAGAGTTCAGCCAGACAGCCTTAAACGCGATATGGTGTCGCGAAAACGGCTGAGAGCAGAGCGGGCTGGTTCTTGCCGACGGGGCGCTACGCGTAATTATTCCAGTTCAATTTTCAGATTTTAACCAAGGGCAAGTGGCGCTCTTTAGAGGGTCTGCATAGTGACAAAACGTTGGTGGGATCGAGTACCTGTCCAAAGAGATGCGGCTGGTTTACAACTTTTTTGCCATGAATAAATAAGGATGTCCATATTTGATCATCTGCTCATTTACCCCCATCTCCAGAGAGCAAGTATCAGAATGATGACAAGGACTATGATAAGGTTCATGTATGCCATGAAATAGAAAACTCTCTCATGCAGCGCAATTTTGCGGATGGAACAAGAGATGAGCAACCCTACCTCCGTCATTTCAAATACTTTTTCCCGTCCATGAGGAGCCAGTTTCAGGGCTTCTGTCAAATCTATGCCTGCGTTGTGTCGCCCCATGTGTACACCCTGCTTCCAGAGTCGACTCCGGGTTGCATCGTAGATTTGCCCTTCGAAAGCAAAATACGCTGGTTGTCCTTCTTTTCCATCAAAGGAAGCCAACTCATCCGGCGTTAAATTGCCGGTTTTGGCAGCGATCGCCGGGAAATTTCTATTTGCTTTGAGGCGAGGCCCAATTACTGTAATCACGATTACAGCAGTGATGACCATAACCAGATAGAGGGAAATCTTAATGATAAGAAGGATGCCAAAGTGGGTGTGAATTAGGGTATCAACAGAGTTAATCCGATATAATGTCAAGATAGCGCCGGTTAGACCCATAACGATCATTGAGATAATGCCGACCCTCAGTTCGCCACGCGGAAGACCTCCCGCTGCGTAGACCGGTTTGAGAATAAGGTGGACGTAGAGGATTGTGCCGAACCAGAAAATTGCCGTCAAAAAGTGGATAAAGCCGATTGCCAACCGGAACCCCTTGGCCAAGTAGCCTGTTTTAGGATTTTCTGTTTTACTTGACCGCGTATTGGCAAAAATATTGCCCGCCGTTGTCAGTTCACCACCACCGCCTGGATCGAGATGACAAACTGCGCATGCTTGGCCGGTCTGTTTAGCATACCCCTCGGTTCCTGCAGCCAACTGCGGCATCAGCAGTACGAATGATAAGAAAAGAAATATGCCGATAAGTTGTTGTGAAATAAACTTGAACATCTGGTTCCTTCCTACAATCAAGTCAGCAAAAAACATGGGTGTCAGGGCTAAGGGTCAGAAATGCGGGGCGGAAAATCAGGAAAGCGGCAATCACGCAAACCACAACCACTCCGGGCCAAATGATAGCGTCCATTTTTGCACCTCTTCTTTATGATTTTATTCGGGGTAACGG
>JAQTRC010000195.1 GCA_028712665.1 Desulfuromonadaceae bacterium | reverse complement strand
GGCTGATGCCCGAAAAAAAGCGCCTCGACAAGCTGATGGTCGAACGCGCTCTTGCATCATCACGGGAGCGGGCCCAGGCCTTGATCATGGCCGGTCAGGTGGTGGTCGGCGATCACACCGTCGACAAGGCAGGCCAGCAGGTGCCTGTCGATTCCGATATTCGCATAAAGGGGGACGTGCTTCCATATGTCAGCAGGGGCGGTCTCAAGTTGCGCAGGGCGCTTGATGAGTTTGCTGTTGATGTCACCGCTCTTGTAGCTATTGACGTGGGGGCCTCCACCGGAGGTTTCACCGACTGTCTGCTTCAGGCCGGAGCGGCCCGGGTCTTCGCGGTGGATGTCGGCTACGGCCAACTCGCCTGGAAATTACAGCAGGACCCGCGAGTTGTCAGCCTGGAGAAGACCAACATCCGTTACCTCACTCAAGAGCAGATTGGTGAGGTGCCTGACCTGGCGGTTATCGATGCTTCGTTTATATCGCTTGCCAAGGTTCTGCCGGCTACAGTCCGGATTGTAAAGCCGGGAGGCCGGATCATCGCCCTGATCAAACCCCAGTTTGAGGTGGGGAAGGGCGAAGTGGGGAAGGGGGGGATAGTACGTGACCCCGCTGCCCATGAGAGGGTCGTCGATGCTGTCAGGCAGACGGCCTGCGAGATGGGGCTTCTGGTTGCCGGATTATGTGAATCGCCCATTACCGGGGCAGACGGCAACCGCGAGTTTTTGATTCTTTTACAAATGCCCGAGACAATTCCATAGGGGGAGAAAATGGAGAACTGTATCTTCTGTAAGATCATACGGGGAGAGATACCGTCGAAGAAAGTCTTTGAGGACGACCGGATCCTGGTTATCGAGGATATAACACCCCAGGCGCCGCTGCACCTGCTACTCCTCCCCAAGCGACATTTTGTCAACTCTCTGGATATGTCCGGGGAGGAGGATGGGGAGGTCGGTTATATATTCAGGAAGGGTGGCGAGATTGCCAAGCAGAAGGGTTTTGCCGAGTCCGGATTCCGCCTGGTGCAGAACAACGGCGCCGGCGCCGGACAATCGGTCTTTCACGCTCATTTCCATCTTCTGGCGGGGCGCGCATTCACCTGGCCTCCGGGCTAGAATTGAGGTGAATCATGAAATTATTACTCAGCTTGGCATTCATACTGTTGTTGACAACAGAACCGGGTGCGGAGACCTATTCTTGGGTTGATGACAGTGGCACATACAACTTTACCGAAAACCTATCAAACGTGCCGAAGAAGTATCTGAAAAAAGTGAATCGTCTTGGTGATTTGGGGAAAGATTCCGCTTCGCAGGTATCTGCGTCTCCTGAAAAGAAACCTGATCCGACTGAAACTCCAAAGGTAAAGGCACCTTCCGCAGCTGTTGAAGATAAGCAGCTCTATAATGGAAAAACTGAAGCTGCCTGGCGTGAGGAATTTGATGCCCGGGAGGCTGAACTGACAAAGCTGGAGCAGCATCTGGATCTGTTGTATAAGGAGTCCCAGAAGCAACCTGGGTTAACTGGAGATAAGTTTGAGATTTTGAAGAAGGATTATGATGCCGCAACGGCAACTTATAAAGAAAAATACAAGGCTTACAGCGAACTGATCGAGTCGGCTCGGAAAGCTGGTTTTACGGTAAGAATCAAAAAATAGACCGCATCTGCAGATTTGTAACGCAAAAGACCCTTCGGACAGGATATTCCGTAGGGTCTTTTGCGGGATTTAGAGGTAAATCAAAATGTAAGCAGACGTTTTACCAGGCCCGGAAATGCCATGTCGGTTGTCATGACAGCGGTCAGGGCTATCATGATCACAACTGTAAGCCAGGCGATGACGTTGAAAAACGGACCGTTGGTGTAAGATCCCATAAGGTTTTTGTCGTTGATGAGTTTAAGCATGAAGATCAGTACGAATGGCAGTACCGCGCCGTTTACGACCTGTGAAATGAACATGATGGTCATGAGAGGCGCATTAGGTATCAGAATCAATCCAGCGCTGACGAAGATGATAATAGTGAAGAGCCAGAAAAATTGCGGCGCCTGTTCAAAATCCTTGTTGACGCCAGATTCCCATCCCATCCCTTCGCAGATATAATAAGCGGTCGACAAAGGTAGTATGCAGGCGCCGAAAAGAGAGGCGTTGAACAGTCCAAAAGCAAACAGCGTTGAGGCGTACTGGCCAACCAGTGGCTTCAAGGCAAGGGCGGCATCGGCGGCGGTCTCGATCTTCAAGCCGTGGATGTGTATGGTGGAGGCGCAGGCCACCATCATGAAGAAAGCAACCACGATAGCCATTATGCATCCGAAGATGACATCTATCCGCGAAAAATTGTATTGATCGGCTGTGATCCCCTTTTCAACAACAGCCGCCTGTTGATAAAACTGCATCCAGGGGGCTATCGTCGTACCGACGATACCGATCAGGGTCATCAGGTAAGCACTATCTGATTTGAATGTGGGGGTTACGGTTGCTTTTATGACAACATTCCAGTCCGGTCCGGCCATAAAAGCGGCGATCGGGTAGGCGATGTAGACCAGGCAGGCTACCAGGAAGACCTTTTCAACTACTTTGTAGGATCCCTTGACAATCAGCAGCCAGACCAGAATTGCGCAGATCGGTACGGATATATATTTATTGATACCGAAGATTTCAAGGCTTGCGGCAATGCCGGCGAATTCGGAGATGGAATTGCCCATGTTGGTCAGGAGCA
>JAQTRC010000017.1:17237-46344 GCA_028712665.1 Desulfuromonadaceae bacterium | reverse complement strand
ATGTTGTGCGCCGATTTGCCGGTTACATTGTAGCAATAGCACTCCTCAAAGGGGTTGCTCGAAAATTCACACAGGCACTGTGTAGCAGTGTAGTTTTTAGCGGTGGCTGGATCGGTCATAGGATTCTGTATACAGCAATGACAGTGCCAAAAATGATAATAGAGAAATTACGGAGAGTTAGGCGAGATTGTCTGCAAAAAACCGGTATCCAAAAGTGATAGTACTCTTCAAAACAGGTAGCCAAAATAGATAGTGCTCTACTCGTCCCCAGCTGCTATGCCATGTTTTTCAAGTCTACGGCGAAACGTGTAGTAGTTCATGCCCAGCATCATGGCGGTTTTCATCCGCTTGCCGCCACAGTAACGGAGAGCCTGTTCGAGAGACCAGCTTTCCAGCTTGTCCATGAGACATGGAAATGGGGGGGGGACAGGTACGTCGCCATAGGAAGATATTGTGGTAACAATAGCGGCAGGATCGTCATTCATTTCTATATCCGCAATGCCGATGACGTTTCCGGCTTTAAGCGCGGCGCGGCGGATTACGCTTTTAAGCTGTCGGATGTTGCCGGGCCATGGCATGCTGATAAGCAGGTTGTTGGCTTCATCATCCAGGAAGGCCATGCTCCGGCCAAGTTCATCGCAAGTTTGCCGCAAAAATTTGAGTGCAAGCGGAGAAATGGCGTCCGGCGTATCTCTAAGCGGCGGCAACGCTATGGTGGCGTCGGCCAGCCGGTAGTATAGGTCTTCGCGAAAACGGCCGGCCACCGCTTCTTCCTTCAGATTCCGGTTGCTGGCGGCGATGATGCGAACATCCACCTTCTTTTCCACAGTACTCCCGATCTGGGTAAATTTCTTCTCCTCTACGAATCGTAGCAGTTTTCCCTGGAGTTCGGCAGGGCATGATTCGATATCATCCAGGAAGATCGTGCCGCCATCGGCAGCTTCCACCAATCCGGCGCGATTGCGAACAGCCCCGGTAAAGGCTCCCCTTAAATGTCCGAACAGCTCGCTCTCGGCCAGATTTAATGGTAGTGCGCCCATCTGCACCGTTATTAGCGGGGCGCCCCGGCGGGGACTCAAGCCATGAATAATGGCCGCCAACCTGGATTTCCCTGTGCCGGTTTCACCTTCCAGCAGAACATTGAATGACGTTCTGGCAACCCTGGCTGTCTGCTCTGCTATGCCCCAGTGGGTCTGGGTGTCACCCACCTGCACCCGGAGGGATGCCATGAGTTCCTGGGAGACCCCCTCGATTTCGAGACGTTGAAATACCGGCAAAGCTACTTTGTTTATTACAGAAAGTAGTTCATCGGTATCGACCGGCTTTCGGACAAAGGCGTTTACTCCAAGCTCAATGGCTTTAAGCAGGTAGCTGGTTTCAGTAAAGGCGGTGCAAAAAATCAGCGGAGTGTCGGTCGAGCGCGTCTTCATCCGATCGGCCAGTTCCAGGCCATCCATGACAGGCATGCGGATGTCGCTGATGACCAGATCAGGTGAGTGCGCATCAATCAGCGCCAGGGCCTCACGACCGTTGGCAGCCTGAATGACCCGGCCACAGTACATTTCGAGAAAGGCGGCAGTTTCATGGCGTAATTCATCTTCGTCCTCAGCCAGCAGGATAGTCAAGCATTTAAGAGGGTTGGGCGTTTTCTCCTCTGATTTGTGGCTGGAAATACCGTGATTGAAGCATGTTTCCTCTTTAACAGGGTTCAGGTCGCTCATGATGTTTTCCTCAGTGGCAGTTCTATTCTAAATGTGGCGCCTTCGTTGCACTGTATCAGGCAGAGAGATCCTCCCAGGCTCTTTTCCACGATGGTCCGCGACATGTACAGGCCGAGACCGGTGCCGCCGCTTTTTTCCTTGGTGGTAAAATAAGGGTCAAGTATGTGCGGAGCGATGTCAGGTTTTATGCCGCAGCCGTTATCGGTGAAATCGATGCATATGGTCTTCTCCTTGCTGGCTGTTATCTGTACGCTGATATATCCATGTCCCGGCTCCCCCTTGTGCTTGCGTTTTTCCAGGATGGCGTCGCGGGCATTTCCGAGCAGGTTGAGGACAACCTGTTTGAACTCATTCGGAAGGCCTTCCACAAGTTTGCCTTCACAATCCAGGCAGCTGACATTCACAGCAATACTGCTGCTGGTGAACTGAGGCTCGAAGAGTCTTATAGAGTCATTGATGCAGTTTAGCGGTGAAAATGGCGCCTTCTCTTTTTCGGGACGGTAGAAGCCGCGGAATTCCTCGATAGTGTCTGACATGTACTTGATCTGCCTCATGGCGTTGGCCTTGAACTCGTCCAGATAATCTGCCGTGAGCACCTGCATGGTTCCTACGGCATGAGCCCGTTGAATTATCATCCCCAATGTAGCCAGAGGTTGCCGCCACTGGTGCGCGATGGCGCAAACCACCTCACCCATAGCTTGGAGACAGGCATTGCCGGCCTGCTTCCGCTCGGTGATGTCGCGAATAACGAAGACCATACTGGTAGGCTGTTCCTTTTCGTTCCGGATAACCTGGCCGTTTGTCTCGATGTCCAGTGTACTCCCATCCGCCAGTATCGCACGATAATCGCCCACTCCGGAAAAAGAGCCCTGAAGCATGAGCTGCATTTCGGTTTTGGCGCGCTCCCTGTCCTCGGTGAAGATAAGTTCGATAAGTTTATTCCCAAGCAATTCCTCTTCCCGTTTGTAACCAAACATCGTCACGCCTGCCGGGGAAACCATTTTGGTGGTCCCCTCGGTATCCGTAATGATAATGCCGTCGGGAGAGGCATTAAGTATGGAGCGGTACAATGATTCGCTTTC
Source organism: Desulfuromonadaceae bacterium (assembly GCA_028712665.1). Classification (GTDB taxonomy): domain Bacteria; phylum Desulfobacterota; class Desulfuromonadia; order Geobacterales; family Pseudopelobacteraceae; genus JACRCG01. The sequence continues at coordinate 43,541 of JAQTRC010000017.1, read as the reverse complement.
CCGTAACGCATCGCCAACCCGCTTGTGATCGCTGATGGTTTTGCTCAGGGCCGTTGACAGCCGGGAAAAACGAACCGCGATCAGAGTGGCGGCAAGCATCAACGCCAGAGCGGTGGCAAGGCCATGATAGAGCCATGTAAGATTCTGGGGGGGAGGGACCGGATCGTAGATAAATCCCTTGAGGTTGAAGTCCGGTCTCATCATGCCCATCCTGGCATAGGTATCGGCAACGTGACGCCAGCGGGCCGGATTCATGTGGCCGATCTGAACCAGTGACGCTTCCAGCAGCGGTTCCATCTGACGGGCTTGAAAGCGGAGGTGCTCGATGCTGTATTGAGGGTTATACTTGGTGTGGACCAGCTGCACCATCTCCTCCTGGTGTTGCATGGCGTATTCCCACCCCTTCAGACTCGCTTCGCGGAATGCCCTAACCATTTTCGGGTTCAGCTTGATCTGACTCTCCGTAGTGAAAAGATTGTCACCGTAAAAATCTATGCCCGCCGAACGGTGTGAATAGACCGGGTGCATCTGCCCCTCTCTTTTTAACGCAGACGGATCATCGAGATGCCCTGCGGGGGGGGCGTCCAATGTTCCAGCGCGCAGATCTTCGTTACGAAAGCGGCGGATCAGTCCGGGGATCTTATCAGGGGAGAAACCTTCGGTAAGCAGATAGGTCTGTAGTTCGGTGTAGTCGGGTTCAATTGCATGTTTGCCGCCTCGTTTGATGGATACGGTCGGCAGCGGAGAGTGCTGGAAGATCACCGCCAGGGCTACCACAGGGGCGCCCCGCTCCCGCCGCAAAAGTAGATCGCTGGTGCCGACGCCGAACTCCGCATTGCCGGCCAGAACCTTTTGCACCGGATTTTCGCCCGGTTTGTTGGGAATGATCTCCACATTCATTCCAGCCGCCCCGTAATAACCTTTCTCTTTGGCGGCGTAATATCCGACGAACTGGAAATGGTGAGGCCATTTAAGCTGCAGGCGTACCGCTTCGTTTGCCGTCACGGCATTTGGGCAGAGGAGCAGTAGCAGCAACGCCAGGGAGCTGGAGACAAAAGCTACGTGGGTCAGTATTTTAATATGATTCATTTGGATCGATCACCTTTTTATACTCAAACAGACGAGCCTCATGAAAAAATAATGCTAACTATTTGATCCGGGAAACATACGGTTTCAATCCTTCCAGATTTCCCAGGTTGAAAAGAATGTTCCAAAGAGCGCCATCAATCCATGGTCCGGACGCAAACTCGAAGAATCAAAAAGCGCCGGACTGCTCTTTTGCCGCAAACAGCTTCCGCGATACCGTATACCCATAAAACGTTCAGAATCAATTTGCAACTTAAATTTTGCATAAAAGTCAGTAAGTTCCAGTTGGATTTTTGCATTACGTTACCAGCCGTTTGAGGTGGAGCAGGCTGACGGCAAAGCGGTAAATCCCTTCCGGTTTTTTAAACTGAACACCATTCTAAAGGTAGTCGTCATCGCTTCGCAGAGCTGCTCTTAATAGCGTCACCCATCTTTGCTTGACAAGTCGGCGGCCTGGCGATATCTTTACTGGTCAACAAAGCAATCGGTTATCATAACTATATGTTAAAGAGAGAGGAGTTAACAGATTATGGCAGAAAAATTCATCTTCACATCCGAGTCGGTATCCGAGGGACACCCTGATAAAGTCGCAGATCAGGTTTCGGATGCGATTCTCGACGCTATTCTGACGCAGGACAGCAAGGCCAGGGTGGCATGCGAGACAATGGTGACTACCGGTATGGTGGTGATTGCCGGTGAGATAACCACCAACGCAGTGATCAACTATTCGGAAATCGCCCGCCAGACCATCAAGGAGATCGGCTATACCGACTCGGAGATAGGTTTCGATGCGGATACCTGCGCCGTGCTTGTTTCCGTCGATCGCCAGTCTCCCGACATATCCCAGGGGGTGTCCGAAGGGGAGGGGCTGCACAAGGAACAGGGGGCCGGCGACCAGGGACTTATGTTCGGTTATGCCTGCAACGAGACCCCCGAGCTGATGCCGATGCCGATTCAGCTGGCTCACGAGCTGGTAGCCAAACTTGCTGAAGTCCGCAAGTCCGGAAAGCTGAATTTCCTGCGCCCCGATTCCAAATCCCAGGTTTCGGTCGAATACCTGGACGGCAAGCCGTACCGCATCGACACGGTGGTCATCTCCACCCAGCATACCCCGGACGTCACACACAAGCAGATCGAGGAAGGGGTCATCGCGGAGGTCATCAAGAAGGTCATTCCAGCCAATCTGCTGGACGCCGCCACCCGATACTTCATTAACCCGACCGGCCGTTTTGTGGTGGGCGGCCCGATGGGAGATTGCGGACTGACCGGCCGCAAAATCATCGTCGATACCTACGGCGGCATGGGGCGTCATGGCGGCGGAGCCTTTTCCGGCAAGGATCCATCAAAAGTTGACCGTTCGGCCGCCTACATGGGGCGCTACGTCGCCAAAAACCTTGTCGCCGCAGGACTGTGCGACCGCTGCGAGGTGCAGGTAGCCTATGCCATCGGTATGGCCCAGCCGGTTTCGATCATGGTCAATACCTTCGGCACCGGGAAGCTGCCGGAAGAGCGTCTTTCAGCTCTGGTGCGCGAGACGTTTGACATGCGTCCCGCAGCCATCATCGAGCAACTAGACCTGCTCCGCCCGATTTACAGAAAGACCGCAGCCTATGGTCACTTCGGTCGCGAACTCCCTGAGTTCACATGGGAGAAGACGGATAAGGCTGCTATTCTCAAGGAAAAAGCAGGAATTTGAACCTGAAAACAGATTATTGCCACTGAGACACAGCCAAAAGTAGGCGCTTCTAAGCGAGGCACTGAGAAAAACCCAAATTAACCGAGGTGTCTTGTTTCCTCCAACTCTCTGTGACTCTGTGGCAAAAATATAAAGGGGTTACCCACTATGTCAAAAACATGCAAAATAGCGGTTCTTCCGGGTGACGGCATCGGTCCGGAAGTAATGGCGGAGGCGCTTCGCGTGCTGGATGCCGTCGAGACGAAATACGGCGTTAAATTCGAGCGGACCCGCGCCAATGTGGGGGGCGCCGGGATCGACTGCGAAGGGAAAGCACTGCCGCAAACTACAATAGATATATGCAAGGCCTCGGATGCGATCCTGTTCGGCTCCGTTGGCGGCCCGAAGTGGGAGAGCCTGCCTCCGGACGAGCAACCCGAACGTGGGGCTCTTCTGCCTCTGCGAAAAATATTCGGGCTATACGCCAACCTTCGCCCGGCCATCATCTTTCCATCGCTGACCGGCGCGTCATCGCTCAAGGAAGAGGTGATTGGCGGTGGTTTTAATATTCTGGTGATCCGCGAACTGACCGGCGGCATCTATTTCTCCCAGCCAAAGGGGATCGATGGGGCAGGGCGCGAGCGGGTCGGTGTGGACACCATGCGCTACAGTGTGCCGGAGATAGAGCGCATCACTCACGTCGCCTTCCAGGCGGCCAGGAAGCGGGGGGGGAAGGTCTGCTCCATCGACAAGGCCAATGTGCTTTCCACTTCGGTTCTATGGCGAGAGATCGTCACAGGCATTGCCAGAGAATACCCCGAAGTGGCGCTTTCGCACATGTATGTCGACAACGCGGCCATGCAGCTTGTCAAGTGGCCAAAACAGTTCGACGTCATCCTCTGCGAGAACATGTTCGGCGACATCCTCTCGGACGAAGCCGCGATGCTGACCGGCTCTTTGGGCATGCTCCCCTCCGCTTCGCTTGCCGAAGGCACCTTTGGTATGTACGAGCCATCCGGTGGTTCGGCCCCGGACATCGCGGGCCAGGGGATCGCCAACCCGATCGCCCAGATACTCTCGGCCGGCATGATGCTCAAGTTCTCCTTCGGCATGCAGGAAGCGGCCGATGCAATCGACAATGCGGTTGCCAAGGTGCTCGATCAGGGGTACCGCACCCGCGACATCTACCAGGAGAAGCCGAGTGAGAAGCTGGTAAATACAAAAGAGATGGGCGACGCTATCATTCAGTGTTTAGGCTGAGGTTGAGTTTGAGGAAAAGCGATGTTTCAATCTTTCCGTGATATGCAGGTTTGGCAAGCAGCAATGGAAATAGCGGAAAAAGTTCACACACTGACAGATTCTTTGCCAAGGAAAGAGGATTATGGTTTTACCTCACAGGTGCGCAGGTCAGCGCTTAGCATCTCGGCAAACATAGCAGAAGGCTTTGGAAGAAAACACGTGCCTGATAAGATCAACTTCTATCTGTATTCCAGAGGTTCTCTTACTGAGACACAAAGTCACATTGAATATGGTCTTCGAGTTGGATACATCAAGGCTGAAGATGCAGTTTTTTTGGACACACAGCTTTCAAGTCTGCATCATGATCTCAATAAGCTTATTTCTGGAATCACATCCCGCAGTTCCTTAAAAACCAAGGGTTGATCAGTTTCTTAACCTCAACCTTAACCTTAATCTCGAAAGGATTTCGTATATGAAAGTCGGAATCGTAGGTTGGCGCGGCATGGTAGGTTCTGTTCTTCTCCAGCGGATGGTGGAGGAGGGCGATTTTGGTATCGGCATTGAGCCGGTGTTCTTCTCTACATCTCAGGCCGGACAGCCGGCTCCGATGAATGCGGGTACCCTCAAGAAGGCTGAAGATATCGAAGAATTGAAAAAACTTGATATCATCATCACCTGCCAGGGTGGCGACTACACCAAGGCTGTGCATCCCGAACTCCGCAAGCAGGGATGGAACGGATATTGGATCGACGCCGCTTCAACCCTCCGGATGGAGGAGAACGCGGTTATCATTCTGGATCCGGTTAATCGCAACGTGATCGACAAAGCTCTTGCAAACGGCCAGAAGGACTTCATCGGTGGCAACTGCACGGTCAGCCTGATGCTGATGGCCCTGGGAGGCCTGTTCCGGGCCGGCCTGGTGGAGTGGCTCTCATCCATGACCTATCAGGCGGCATCGGGCGCCGGCGCACCCAACATGCGCGAACTCCTTTCCCAGATGGGCGTGTTGAACGGCGTCGTTGCAGAAGAGCTGAAAAACCCCGGCTCTGCGATTCTGGAGATCGATCGGAAGGTCACCGCTACGCTGCGGGACGGCTCCATGCCTACCAAGGAATTCGGTTTTCCGCTGGCCGGAAGCGTGCTCCCCTGGATTGATCGTGAAGTGGAAGACGGCCAGAGCCGTGAGGAGTGGAAAGGTTTTTCAGAAACCAACAAAATCCTCGGTACAACTTCTCCGATTCCGGTGGACGGCATCTGCGTCCGCGTCGGCGCCATGCGCTGCCACAGCCAGGCCATTACCATCAAGCTCAACAAGGATCTGCCTATTGCCGAGATTGAAAGCCTGATTGCAAACGACAACCGGTGGGTCAGGCTTATCCCCAACACCAAGGCTGATTCGCTGGCCGGGTTGACCCCGACCGCAGTTTCCGGGACCTTGACCGTGCCGATCGGCCGCGTTCGCAAGATGAAGATGGGACCGCAGTATCTGCAGGCATTTACCTGTGGGGATCAGCTGCTCTGGGGCGCGGCGGAGCCGCTGCGGCGCATGCTGAGAATTCTGGTTGAGAAGTAGGTAGTGAGAACGCGCTTTTTACGCAATCTCTGCGTAAGTCTTCGGGCTCCCGTCTGCGGCGTAGCGCTGCTACGCCTCGACGTTAACCCTTGACAGCCTTGATCTTGCGCAAAAATCACGTTCTTTTGGTAAAATCAGAGCGCCCCTCTCTTGGGGCGCTTTCTCGTTTAATAGGAATATTATGACTTCTGTTACAAACAAACCCGAACTTCTGGCCCCGGCAGGATCGCTGGAATCCTTCTTCGCCGCTATGGAGAAGGGGGCCGATGCGGTTTATGCCGGTTTGCAGGATTTCTCCGCCCGCGCCCGCGCCAGGAACTTTACCCTGGTCCAGATGGAGCGGATGCTGGCCTACGCCCATGCCCAGAACAAAAGGATCTACATCACCCTGAATACCCTGATAAAGGAAAAGGAGCTGCCGCAGCTGGTAGATACGCTGTCGGCCCTGGCGACCATGCGTGCGGACGGCGTGATCGTCCAGGATCTGGCCGTGGCGCGGCTGGTGCGCAACCATTTCCCCTCCATCCCGCTGCATGCCTCGACCCAGATGACCGTACACAACATTCCCGGAGTGAAGATGCTGCAGGAGCTCGGTTTTCAGCGGGCGGTGCTGGCGCGGGAACTGGCGGTTGACGAGGTTGCAGCCATTGCTGCGGCGACACCGGTCGAGATCGAGTGCTTTGTCCATGGAGCGCTCTGTTTCTCCATTTCAGGCCAATGCTTCTTCTCCTCCTATCTGGGAGGTCACAGCGGCAACCGGGGCCGCTGCGCCCAGCCCTGCCGGCGTCTGTACAGCCATCGCGGCAAGGAGGGGCACTACTTCTCCACCAATGATCTTTCGGCTGTCGACATGCTGCCGGAGTTGGTCCGGGCCGGTGTTAAATCGCTTAAAATTGAAGGGCGGATGAAATCGGCTGAATATGTTGCAACTGTCGTAGAGGCTTACCGGCTGGTACTGGATGCCCCGGAGTCCGATCGGCCGGAGGCGCTTAAAGAGGCGAAGGAGATCCTCAAATATTCCTTTGGCCGGACGCCGACCAAAGGCTTCCTGGCCTCCCAACAGCCGGATGATATCGCCAACCCATGGCAGAAGGGGGGCACAGGACGTTTCGTCGGCCATATCAAAAGTATAAAAGGGAATCGCCTGACATTCGAATCCCGCGATCCCCTGCACGTGGGCGACCGGCTGCGGGCACAGCCCAAAAGCGACATGGCGGGGCAGGCCTGGACCGTGCGTGAACTGTATCAGAACAACAAGAAAGTGATGGAGGTCAGAGAGGGGAGCACTCTGGAGGTGGATACCCCCTTCAGCTTCAGCGTTGGCGACTCCATCTACAAAGTCTCGTCACGGGAGGCTTTCACACTCAGCGACAATGCCTGTCAGAGACGGCTGGAGGGGGTGAAGAGTGACAAGTTGCCATGCCGGCTCTCTGTTTCTCTGGGGAGTGAGGTTTTGAACGTCACTGCAGAGGTATCCGGTTCCCGGCATGCTTTTACCTTCCCACTAGGCCCGCTCGAACCTGCCCGTAGCGGCGATATGCAGGGGGTGCTCTTCGGTCAGTTTTCAAAGTGCGGCGACACCCCTTTCAGGTTGGAGGCGCTGGAGGCTCCCGGCTTCCCTGCCGTGATGATCCCGATGGCACTCTTCAAGGAGTTGCGCCGGCAATTCTACAAGCAGTTAGGCGAGGCGGTATTCAGGGATTTTAGAGAACAGATGTCAATTGCCCGTTCAGCCGGGCTTATGGATGTCAAGCTTTATCAGGCCGCTCCCCCCCCCCCTGCGCAGAAAGAAACGCTGACCGTAGTTATGGAACAACCGAAGGATTGGCGTTTTCCGCTTCAGAACGGAGCAGACTTTACGATTTTGCCCCTTTCCAAGGCGGCCATCCACCAACTCCCTTCGACAATTCCACGTATGCGCGATTCGGAAGGGATGGTAATCTGGCAAATCCCTTTCATCCTTTTCGACCGTGACATCGCGCTCTATCTGGAAACAATCCGCCAACTCCACCGGGCAGGTTTCCGGCGCTTCGAGGCGGCCAACATTTCACATTTTGATTTGCTTCGCGGACTGGATGCTCTTCACATCTCCACCTGGCACCGCTGCTTCTCTCTAAACAGTCAGTCCCTTGCGGCATGGAAAGAGCTGGGAGCCGAGAGCGCCACTCTCTATATAGAAGATGACGCCGCCAATCTCGCGGAACTGCTCGCGTCCGGCATCACTATCGAAAGACGGGTGATTGCATATGCGCCCCTGCCGGTTATGACCACCAAGATCCGTATAAAGGATCTGCATAGCAATATTCCGCTTCACTCCGACCGTGGAGAAGGGTATAGTGTCTCGACCCGTGATGGGCTGCAGAGCATAAATGCCCTCACCCCATTTTCCCTGACGGCCCGCCACAACGAACTGAGGCGGATGGGTTGCTGCTCGTTTCTGATAGATCTGCGGCAGGCGCCGCGTGAAAACTGGAGCGAGATCATGGCGGCCTTCAAGGGGGGGAGAGAAATAACAGGCAGCACCGAGTTCAACTATGCAACCGGTCTGGTCTAGATGAAGGCGCTTTTCGCAATTTTTTCGCTGTTGCTCCTGGTTTCTGGCGATGCCTTTGCCGGGCGCACCATCGAAGGCATGGTCAAAGCGGTTTACGACGGGGATACCGTCCTGCTGGTAACACGCGAGGAGAGCCGGCTCAAAGTGCGTCTCTACGGTATCGATGCTCCGGAAACAAAGAAGCCGGACATGCCGGGACAGCCCTTCGGTGAGATCGCCAAACGTACCCTGATGTATAAGATAATTGGTCGCCGCGTCACCGCCGAGATCGTGGATATCGACCAGTTCAAGCGAGCCGTGGCTGTAATCCGTTACTCCGGAAGAGATGTCAACCGCGAGATGGTGGCGGAAGGATTCGCCTGGGCCTATCGGCAGTATCTTCAGGGGGCGTACGCTTCGGAATATACAGGCGCCGAGGATCGTGCCCGCTCGCGCCGCGCCGGTTTGTGGCGCGATCCCAATCCCACCCCTCCATGGGAGTTCAGGCAGGCGCTCAAAGGTGGCGGCAAGCGTCACGGAAGAAACTAAGTAGACAGTTTACGGATGAAAAAGTATTTCAACAACGTTTGGAGAGTCAGGCAATGTTTTTAAAAGTTAAAGATCTCGCCGCTGCCGCTGGCGTGGATGAAAAAACGGTTCTGGACTGGATCAAAAACAAGGGGCTGCCGGCCCACAAACAGGATGATCGCTATCGGGTCAATCGGGTTGACCTGCTGGAATGGGCCACCAATCACGGGATAACCATCCCCCCCGAAATCTTTGCAGAAAGTGACGAAAATCCTGATCGTCCTCTGGTTTCAGAGTCGCTTTTAAATGGCGGAATCTTTTATGATTTGCCGGGCGACACCCCGGAATCGGCACTGCGGGAGGTGGTTTCGCGACTAAAACTCCCCCCTTGCCTCGATTCGGAATTTCTCCTGCAAACTCTTCTGGCGCGTGAGGCGCTCGGTTCGACCGCCTTCGGAAACGGCATTGCGATCCCGCACGTCCGCAATCCGATTGTAGGACATACGGGCGAATCGGCCATAAGCCTCTGCTTTCTGAAAAATCCGATCGACTTTGATGCGATCGACGGCAAACCGGTCACGATCCTCTTTACCCTTGTGACGCCCAACGTGAAGGCACACCTGAATCTGCTGGCAAAGCTGGCTTTTTTGATGCACGATCAACCGTTTCAAGAGCTGTTGCACCGCCCCGGCACAGAGGGGGAGATCATGAAAGCGATTCGCGAGTTGGAGGATACCATTATTAAAAAGTAAGAAGTATTTTTCTATTGTACCTATCCCGTTTATCGGAGCCAGGAGGTAAAGCGTTATGGCGCAGGAGTTAATCTCTCCGAGTACCCTGATTATCATCGCCACCTTGCTGGCCGCAGCTTCAGGCGCTCCGCTGCTTGTCCCCCGGCTCGTGAGCGCGTCCTGCGGCCAAATGCTGGCGATTCTGCTCATGCTGGCGGCTTCCTCTGCCGGAGTGGCCGGCGCTCTCCTCACTCTCGCGAGCGAACGTTGCGAAATCTTCGAATTGGCCTGGACGCTCCCCTTTGGTCCGACCGGGATTGGTATCGATTCGCTCTCGGCCTGGTTTCTGCTCCCCATCTTTCTGGTCTCCGGTTGTGCCGCACTCTATGCCCGCAGTTACTGGCACGCCGATCATCACCCAACCAACGTGCGTAAAATGACCTTCTTTTTTGGCTTGATGGTCGCCAGCATGAGCGGAGTCGTTCTTGCCCGCGACGGCATCTCTTTTCTGTTCGCCTGGGAGATAATGGCTCTGGCGGCCTATTTCCTGGTGACGACCGAGGATGAGAAACGTGAGGTCAACGAAGCCGGAACGCTTTATATGATCACCACCCATACCGGCACGCTCGGCCTCTTTGCCCTCTTTCCACTCCTTAATCTGATGACCGGCTCCTGGCTCTTCCCGGCAGCCGGTTCAGTGGCAGCCTCCCCGCCACTGGCGACCGCTATTTTTCTGACCGCCCTGTTCGGTTTCGGTATGAAGGCAGGTATCATGCCGCTTCACATCTGGCTTCCTTCGGCTCATGCCAATGCCCCCAGCCACGTTTCGGCCGCCATGTCGGGCGTGATCCTCAAGGTCGGGGTTTACGGGCTGATAAGAACGCTCTCGTTCTTTCACGCGGTACCGCTCTGGTGGGGTGCGGTTGTGCTGATACTGGGGGTCGTTTCCGGGGTAGTCGGCGTCGTCTTTGCCATTGGACAGCATGATCTGAAACGGCTCTTGGCGTATCACAGCATTGAAAACATCGGCATTATCTATATGGGACTGGGGGTGGCGCTGATCGGGCAGGCGGCGGGCTCTGCCGCCATGGTGATGCTCGGCATGGCTGGAGCGCTGCTTCATGTTCTCAATCACGCCACCTTCAAGGCGCTACTCTTTCTGGGGGCCGGCTCGGTCATTCATGCTACCGGTACTCGTGAAATCGATCTGATGGGGGGGGTGGCCCGGCGTCTCCCATATACGGCTCTGCTGTTCGGCGTGGGGGCCGTGGCGATCTGCGGTCTGCCGCCTCTCAATGGTTTTGTCAGCGAATTGATGATTTACCTCGGCTTTTTCCATGGGATTCAAGGGGAAGGTGTTGCGGCTGCTTCAGTTGTCCTGGCTGCTCCGGCGCTGGCACTGGTGGGCGGGCTTGCGGTTGCCTGCTTTGTCAAGGTCTATGGCATCGTGTTTCTTGGAGCTGCACGCACCGAGACGCATGCGGCACGACATGAAGCCGGTTGGCAGATGTTGCTGCCGATGACGATTCTGGCCCTGCTCTGCGCCTTTGTCGGCCTGGCGCCGTCGCTTGTCGGCACTGTTTTACAGCGCGCCGCTCTGTCGGCCTTGCAGCTGCCGGTTGCTGCTGCCGGCACTAATCTGTCGGCCCTGATCCCGCTCCCTATGGTTTCGATCCTGGGGTTTGCTCTGCTTCTGCTGCTTGGCCTGCTCGCGATCTGGTACCGTAGACGTCTGGCTGCATCTCCGCTGGGGGAAACCGTCACCTGGGGGTGCGGCTATCAGCGTCCGGCCGCGCGGATGCAGTACAGCGCCTCGTCGTTTGCAGAGAGACTGACCGGCCTCTACGCGTTTCTGCTCAAACCGCATACCCACCCTCCCGGAATAGCCGCCGGAATTTTCCCGGTCGGCACCCGTTTCCAGAGCCATGTCCCGGAGGCGGTACTTGAACTGGTCTACATCCCGTCCCTGGAGCGTCTCTATAAACGCTTCATCCCGATCAGGAATCTGCAGAACGGCATCCTGCAGCAGTATGTTCTGTATATCCTGATAACACTGGTAGCGCTTTTTTTGAGTGATTACCTGTAGAAGTTGACAGTCGAGGTTTCCGTATGGCACCCCCTCTCGACATAGCCGGTTTTTCGGTGCTGCTGCTTCTGGCGCTGGCCCTCCTGGCGCCACTGCTCCGGTCGGTTCGCACACTACAGATCCCGCTCGCATTTTCTCTCGGGGCGGCGGCCTCGCTTGCCGCCGTCATAGCCGGAGTCATAACGGTTGCGGACGGTTCCGTCGCCTCCGCGACATTAACTCTCGGAATTCCAGGGCTCCCCTTCCATATCCGTCTTGATCCGCTGGCCGGATTCTTTCTGGTCGTGATCGGCTTGGTCGGTTTTTTCGTTTCCATCTATTCCATCGGGTATGTCAAAGGGTATGGCGGAGTCCGCTCGATCACGCAGATGATATGCTTTTATTCGCTCTTTCTGGCCGGCATGTTGCTGGTCGTGCTGGCGGATGATGCCTATTTCTTTCTGGTGGCGTGGGAGTTGATGGCGGCGGCTTCCTACTTTCTGGTCATGTACGAGGATGAACGTGCAGAGAACCGGCGGGCCGCGTTTCTGTACCTGCTGATCGCCCATGTCGGGGCGATTGCCATTCTGCTCGCCTTTGGCGTTATGGCGGGGCAGAGCGGGCGGGGGGGCTTCGACGGCTACACATTTGACGCGATGCGAACGGCGCACCTATCCTCCGGTTGGGCGGCGGCCGCCTTTTTCCTCGCCTTTTTCGGTTTTGCCGCCAAGGCCGGTGTTATCCCGCTGCATGTCTGGCTGCCGGAGGCGCATCCTGTGGCCCCCTCCAATATCTCGGCCCTGATGAGCGGCGTGATGATCAAGACCTCCATTTACGGCATCTGTCGTTTCGCTTTCGACTTCATCAAGGAATTTCCATGGTGGTGGGGTTGCGTCGTGCTGGCGCTCGGGCTGATCTCGGCGGTCATGGGGGTTCTGTATGCCCTGATGCAGCATGACCTGAAAAGGCTCCTGGCCTATCACTCGGTCGAGAATATCGGCATCATTCTTATCGGGCTCGGTTTGTCCATGATCTTCGCCTCCTTCCATCTGCCGACACTGGCGGCTCTGGCGCTGGTAGCAGCACTGTATCACACACTCAACCACGCCATGTTCAAGGGGTTGCTCTTCATGGGGGCCGGGGCGGTGCTGCACGCAACCCACGAACGGAACATGGAGGAGATGGGGGGGCTGATCCATCGGCTCCCCTGGACGGCCGCCCTCTTTCTGATCGGTTGCGTCTCCATCTCGGCCCTCCCCCCCTTCAACGGTTTTGTTTCGGAGTGGCTGACTTTTCAGGCTTTTCTACTTTCGCCGGCTCTGCCGCATCCGCTCCTGAAACTGCTGATCCCGCTTGGGGCCGCCCTGCTTGCACTGACCGGGGCGCTGGCCGCAGCCTGTTTTGTAAAGGTCTACGGTGTGGTCTTTCTGGGGCAGTGGCGTGGACACCAGAAGCCGGAACGTATCCATGAAGTCGGCCCATCGATGCTTGGGGGGATGCTGTTGACAGCGTTAACCTGCTTTCTGCTGGGGATTTTCCCGACTTGGGTCATAGCGTGGCTGGATACGATCCCCAAGCAGTTGTGCGGCGGCAGGCTGGCTGAATCTGCCGGTAAATTCGGCTGGATGTGGCTGACGCCGCTATCCCACGAGCGCGCTTCCTATTCCGGTCCTGTTGTTTTTATCGGGATACTTGCGGTGGTTGCCGTTACCTGGCTGCTGCTGCATCTGCGCGCTACCCGCGTCGGCCGGGTTCCGATCTGGGATTGCGGTTTTGCCAAATTAACCCCCCGCATGCAGTACACCGCATCGGCCTTCTCCATGCCGATACGGCGGGTATTGGGTTTCCTGTTTGCTGTGCGCGAGCAGGTCGAGATCGTGCCGCAGACCAATCACCCCGCCATGCCTGGAACCCTTCAATACCGTTTGCGGATAAGGGACCGTTTCTGGAACTGGCTGTACGAACCGCAGGGGGATGCGGCCTACTGGATCGCTCGCCAGGTTGGCAAGCTGCAGCAGGGGCGCATCCAGATTTACCTGCTCTATTCGTTTGTTACTTTGATTGTCTTGCTGGTGTTCCTGGGATGAGCCTCCATCCATTCGCGATAGAACTGCTCCAGTTATCTCTGCTCCTTGGCCTGGCGCCCGCCTTTGCCGGGTGGGTCAAGGTGTTGAAGTGCAGGGTACAGGGTCGCACTGCAGCGGGGATTCTGCAACCATACCGCGACATCCGGCGGCTGTTCGGCAAGGATATCGTCCTGGCGGAAAACGCCTCCTGGATATTCCGTTTCACCCCCTATCTGACCTTCGGAGTGACGGTCATTGCAGCCGGGATTATCCCGCTGGTCTCTGTTGACCTGCCGCTGTCGGCCACCGCTGATGTCATTGCCCTGGTGATGCTGTTTGGACTTATCCGCTTTTTTACCGCCCTGGCCGGGATGGATATCGGCACCGCCTTTGGCGGCATGGGCTCCAGCCGCGAGATGACAATCGCATCGCTGGCCGAACCGGCCATGCTGATGGCGATCTTTACTGTATCGCTGGCCAGCAACTCCACCTCGCTGACCCAGATGGTGTCGGTCATGGCGCACGCCGAATTTGTGATCCGCCCGTCACTGGCCTTTGCGCTGGCGGCTTTTATCCTGATCGCCCTGGCCGAGACGGGACGCATTCCGGTAGACAATCCCGCCACCCACCTGGAACTTACCATGATCCATGAGGCGATGATCCTGGAATACTCGGGGCGACACCTGGCCCTTATAGAATGGGCGGGAATGATGAAACTTGCTCTCTTCTTTGCCCTCGGCATTTCCGCCTTCTGCCCCTGGGGTATTTCCCCTGGCGGCGAAATCGGCACACTGGCGTTGGCGTTAGTCATGCTGGCGGTCAAGCTGATGGTCGGGGCGCTTGTAATGGTTCTGATCGAGACCGGTCTGGCCAAGATGCGTATCTTCCGTCTCCCGGAATATCTGGGGAGCGCCTTCCTGCTGGCGACACTCGGCATGATCGCTTTTTTCATCCTGGAGTAATGTCATGACCAACACCCTTGCAGCCCAGATAAACAGCCTGCTGGCGGCCCTGATTCTGCTGACCGCCTTTGCCCTGCTGGCTCAGCGCAAGATCATTGCGCTGGTGCATATTTTTGCCTGGCAAGGTTTTTTTCTGGCGCTCAGCACCGCCGTGATCGGTTTTGCCAGCGGTGAACACCACCTCTATATCTCTTCGTTCCTGACGCTCGGTATGAAGGTGATTCTATTGCCCTACATCCTCTACAAACTGGTACACAAGCTGAAGATACACCGCGATATTGAATCGGTGGTCAATATTCCGACCACCATGCTGCTCGGGATAGCGCTGGTGGTCTTCAGCTATCACCTGACCGCTCCGATCCGCGAGCTTTCCAACCTGATGACCCGTTCCACCCTTGCGATAGCGCTGGCCACGGTCATGCTCGGGCTGTTGATGATGGTCACTCGCCGCCATGCCGTGACGCAGATCTTAGGCTTTCTGGCCATGGAGAACGGCCTGTTCTTTGCCGCAACCAGCGCCACTTACGGCATGCCGATGGTGGTTGAGTTGGGGGTGGCCCTCGACCTGTTGATTGCGGCCTTTATCTTCGGCATCTTCTTCTTCCACATCAACACCACCTTTGACAGCCTGGATGTGGATCAGATGGCAAAATTGAAGGAAACGGACTAGGCCATGATTCTTATCGCTCTGCTGGTCATATCGATCCTGGTGGCGCTGATCCTGGCTTTTATCGGGGATTGGCGTTATGCGCCGGAGGTCAATATCGGCGGCTCGCTGTTGACCTTTATCGTGTCGCTGGTTCTCGCGCTGCAGGTGTACCGCGAGGGGGGAAGCATTGCGGGTTCCACTTACTTCTTTGTCGATTACCTGAATATCTCACTGGTCGTCCTGACCACCCTGGTTTCAACCACGACCGCCATCTTCAGCCGCCGCTACATGCGGGTAGAGCGGGAACATGGCCGGGTCGGCCACTGGCGGATGCGTTTTTATCACGCGATGTTTCAGCTTTTCATCTTCGCCATGCTGATCGCCCTGGTGACCAACAATTTCGGTGTTCTCTGGATCTCGATGGAGCTGGCGACGCTGGCGACCGTTCTGCTGGTCTCTCTTTACCGGACTCCGACCGCGATTGAGGCGGCCTGGAAGTATTTCATCCTCTGCGGTGTCGGGATCGCCCAGGCGCTCTTCGGCACGGTGCTGCTCTACTTCGCCGCCGAAAGGGTGCTGGGGGCCGGGGGGAATGCCCTGCTCTGGACAAACCTGAGCCGGGTCAGCGGAGAGCTCGACCCGACCGTAATGCGTCTGGCCTTTGTCTTTCTGATGGTCGGTTACGGCACCAAGGCCGGCCTGGTCCCGTTGCACAACTGGCTGCCGGACGCCCACAGCGAGGGGCCGACCCCGGTTTCGGCAGTTCTTTCCGGTCTGTTGCTGAATATTGCCCTCTATGCCCTGATCCGCTGCAAGGCGCTGGTGGACGCTTCCCTCGCCACCGGGTTTGCCGGAAACATCATGATGGGTTTCGGCCTCCTTTCGCTGTTGACGGCATCCTTCTCCATGCTGCGCCAGAAGGACATAAAGCGCCTGTTTGCCTATTCCTCCATTGAACATATGGGGATCGCGACCTTTGCCTTCGGCCTGGGGGGGCCGATCGCCACCTTTGGCGGGGTGCTGCATATGATTGTCCATAGTCTGGCCAAATCGGCCACCTTTTTCAGTGTCGGCCACGCCGCCCAGATGCACGGCACCCAGGAGATATCCCGTATCCGCGGCCTGATCCGGGGCAATCCTGCGGTCGGGTGGGGAATGTTTCTGGGGGTTATGGCTCTGGCCGGCATGCCCCCCTTCGGGATTTTCACCAGTGAATTTCTGATCCTGACAGCAACGATGAAAGATGCGCCGCTCCTGGCGCCCCTGCTGCTGCTGGGGCTCACTGTGGCCTTTGCCGCCCTGTTCCGCAAGGTGCAGCCGATGGTGACCGGCCTGATCCCGCCGTGGCAAAAACCGCTCGCAGCCGCCAATATACCGGTGTTCATTCATCTGGCGCTGGTGCTGATCCTGGGGATCTATCTCCCCGGATTCCTGGCGAACTGGTTCCATCTTGCGGTGGAGATATTGAAGTAGGGATAACATCCTCCCCTCCCGCAAGGGGAGAGGGAGACTATGAAAAAGAGATGAATAGATTACAAAAAGGGACTCTACCGTGAAAACGCTCCGCGATACAATCATGACCCACTTCGGAACGTCCGCTACTCTCTGCTCCGCGACATGTCCGCCCGGCGTTCCGCAGATACTGGTTCCGCGCGAGAAGTTTGAGGATGTCGGCTGGTTGATGAAGGGGGCCGGAGCACGGCTGGCGGCGGAGTGGGGTGTTGATGAAACCTTGATGGGCAGGCACTTTGCGGTGATAGCCTGTTTTGCTCGGGAGACCGAATACCTTCTGGTGAGATGCGATATCCCTTCAGACGAACCAACTTTCCCCAGTCTGTCAAAAAAACACCCACCCGCCTTCCGCTTCGAACGGCAGATTTTGAGTCTGCTGGGGCTGACCCCGACCGGGCATGTTCACTCCGACCTGCGCCCCTGGATAAAACATGAGGATTGGCCGATTGATGCCTGGCCGCTCAGAAAGTCCTTCGATGCCGGCCGTCGGATGCCCCGTGTGGCGGGAGATTACGCGTGGGTTCGGGCTGAAGGGGAGGGAGTTTACGAGATTCCGGTCGGACCGGTGCATGCCGGGATCATTGAACCGGGGCATTTCCGTTTTCAGGCCATTGGCGAAGATATCCTCAATCTGGAGGAGCGTCTTGGCTACACTCATAAAGGGATAGAAAAACGATTTGAACAGTTGTCCTGGGGAGAGGGGGCGCGGCTTGCAGGAAGAGTTTCGGGCGACTCTACCGTTGCCCATGCTCTGACCTACTGCCGGGCGGTCGAAGCGATGACCGGAACGAATGTGCCTCCGAGGGGAGCCTGGCTGCGGGCGATCATGCTGGAGCGGGAGCGGATAGCCAACCATCTGGGGGATATCGGAGCCATCGCCAACGATGCCGCCTTTACCTTTTTCTTCTACCAGTTCATGCGCCTCAAAGAGTTGGTTTTGCGCGGCAACCGGCGGCTGTTCGGCCACCGTTACCTTATGGATCAGGTACTCCCGGGCGGGGTTGCCGTAGATCTGCCTGCTGACGCTTCTCTGATGATCGAGGAGGAGTTGGAGAGCCTGCCGGAAGAGTTCGAGCGGATTATCAAAGCCTACGACCTGAACGCGTCACTGGACGATCGTCTGCGCGAAACCGGAATTCTATCGGCGGAAACGGCTCGCGAACTCGGCACGGTCGGCTTCGTTGCCAGGGCCAGCGGGCAACCTCTCGATTGCCGTCTGCAGGCGCCGTTCGCTCCCTACGACCGGTTCCCTCCTCGGATGGTAGTTCTCAACTCATGCGATGTTCATGCCCGCGCCTGGGTCCGAATTGAAGAGATCAGGGATTCGGTGCGCCTTATACATGAATTGCTGGCGACGCTGCCGGCCGGGGAGACGCTTGCGCCGCTTCCGGATGTTCCTCCGGATCGCAGCGCTTTTGCCGCCGTCGAGGGGTGGCGTGGGGAGATCGTCTATTGGCTTCAATCCGGTCTGAATGGCGGGATCAACCGCTGCGCAATCCGGGATCCCTCCAGTGTCAACTGGCTGGCGCTGGAACAGGCAATTCACGGCAACATCGTTCCTGATTTTCCGCTCTGCAACAAGAGCTTTAACCAGTCCTATTCGGGGCATGACTTGTAAGGAACAACACGAATGCTAAGAATACTGCAGCAGATATTCCGTACCGGGGTGGTGACCGAACCGCTGCCGGAACCGGTGGAAGCGGAGTTGATCGAGGTGGGTGGCCGGCTCGAAGAGGCTATCAGGAGGCGCTTCCACCGGAGCCTCGTGATCCGCGAGGTTGATGCCGGATCGTGCAACGGCTGCGAGCTGGAGATCATCGCGATGAACAACCCGATCTACAACTGCGAACGCTTCGGCATCAACTTCACCGCCTCGCCACGATTCGCCGACATGCTGCTCGTCACCGGGCCGGTATCGGTGAATATGGAAATAGCTCTCAAGCGAACCTATGACGCCACCCCCACCCCCAAAATGGTTGTCGCGGTCGGCGACTGCGGCTGCAACGGCGGGATCTTCGGCGAAAGCTACGCCTCACTCGGCGCGATTGTCAACGTCATTCCGGTGGATGCGCATATCCCCGGCTGTCCGCCGTCACCGGTCGAACTGCTGCATGGTATCCTCCGGCTGATAAGGAGTTAAAAATCTGATTGTTATCCAAATATACCGTCCTATTGACAATATCCGATAAACCGGTACTATTGCGCGCAGTGAACGGTATGCAACCCACTCTGGAGGTGAACGATGAGACGGCAAGGCAACAGTTGGTTCACATGGATGATTTGTGCATCCTGCCTCGGGACGGCGCTCTTATGCACCCCCCTGCCCGGCGCGGCCGGAGAGACCCAGGTCGCGATGGCCGCGCCAACGGATAGCGACCTGCTGATGTTCTGGGACGAGAAGGAGCTGTACGTCCAGACCGCCACCCGGAGCGAAAAGCCGATCACGCAGGTGGCGGAGAACATGACCGTCATCACCGCCAAAGAGATCGAGGCGATGAACGCCAACAGCATCAGTGAGGTGCTGGCCCGCGTCCCCGGTCTCTTCGTGGATTTTGCAACCAGTGAATATGCCTCGAACGCTCAACTCCATATCCAGGGGTCGGAACCCCGCCACGTCACCGTGCTGCTGGACGGCATGCCGGTCAATTTCCTCTCCGACGGCTACGCCCAAACCGGTTTCATCCCGCTCAGAATCGTCGAGCGGATCGAGATCATCAAGGGGGCCGCCTCGTCCGCCTGGGGGTCGGCGCTGGGGGGGGTGGTCAACATCATCACCCGGAGCACCGGTGACAAGCCGCTCCCGAACGGCATGTTGAGCGCCTCGTACGGCGAGGCCGACTCCCGCGACTTCGCCGCCGAACTGCGCGGCAAGAACGGCCCGCTCGGCTACTACCTCTACGCCGGACAGCAGGAGTCGGACGGGCTCGTAAACAACCGCGATTACAGCCGGAGCAGCATCTTCGGCAAGCTGCTACTGACCCCCAACCGCGATCTGGACATCACGCTGAGCGGCGGTTTCAGCAATCCGCAAACCAATAGCGGTGAAATTCCAGCCGCTTATATCAGGGGCAAATCACTGCTCCGCAATCAGTTTCTGAACGGCGTTTTCGAGTACCGCGCCACCCCCGAACTGACCCTCCGGGGGGGGGCGCACCTCTACAACTCCCGTTTCGATCAACCGATATATTTCCTGCTCACCTATCCCCGCTCCCCCGGCCAACTGCGCGTTCAGAACATCCTTGATCAACAGAGTATCGGCGGCGACCTGCGAGCCACCTGGAGCAGCGGCATCCAGACCCTCACCCTGGGGGGGGAGGCAAGCCACGGCGTGATGGACCAGACCACCAACGCCGGGCCGTTCTATCAAACAGCAGGATACCCGGCCAACGTTACGATCAACTCCAAAATCGATAAATGGGGAGTATTTGCCAACGACACTGTCGAGTTCGGGCCGTTTGCCGTCACCCCCGGCATCCGCTTCGACAACGACAGCATCACCGGCAGCTTTGTCAGCCCGAGCCTCGGCGCCACCTGGGAACTGGCGGAGCATACCGTGGCCCGCGCCTCTGCAGCCCGAGGCTTTACCTCGCCGCCGCTCTCGTATCTGGCGGGCGGGGGACCATATTTCGCCGCCAACAGCGGACTGAAGGCCGAGTACGGCTGGTCGTACCAGGCCGGGGTCGAGTCCGGTCTCGCCGACCTGATCAACCTGAAAGCGACCCTCTTCCGTCATGAAACTTCTAACGCTATTATTACAATTCCGCCAACCGCTTCAACGCTCCAAACATTCACAAACCGGGGGGGCGCCACCCGCCAGGGGTACGAGCTGGAGGCCGACTCCGTACCGATCTATAACCTCTCCCTCAAGCTGGGGCACGCCTATACACATGTCAAAACCGATAGCGTGACGACCGGCTATGCCCATCCGTACTACGACAACTATTCCTGGCTGATCGGGGTCAAGTACGACGACCGACGTTCGTTCAGCGCCCTGCTCACCGGCCGCTACATCTGGTGGGACTATGTGAGTGCTCCCAAACCGCGCTACGATACCTTCATCTGGGATCTGACCGCGACCAAAAATTTCCGGACCAGCAACAAGACCAATCTGGAAACCTTCCTGACGGTTCACAACATCTTCAGCGGCGACTATTACACCTCGGGGTACTACTCCAACCCGGAGCGGTGGGTTGAGGGAGGGGTCAGGTTCAAGTTCTAGGCAGGGGCGACCCGGTGGGTCCCCCTCGATGCTCCATCATTGCCTGTTGCAACAGGGGCGACCCACCGGGTCGCCCCTACGGTTTTGTCCTCTGATATTCAAGATCCTGCCTGATGACCCTCTCCAGCACCGTATCGTAATACTCCCTCCGACAGTCCACCTCGTTGATCTTGCCGTTCCGGAGCAGCGTCAACTGGCGGCAGCCGCCGAAGCAGATCGGGAGGTAGGCGCACTCCAGGCACTCATCCCTCTTCCAGATATCCATGCTGTGCGACTTCATATAATCCGCGATCCCTTCGGTCAGCGAGCCGATCCGGAGCTCCGGGTAGGCTATGAAGGCGGGGCATTTATAGTACGACCCATCGATATTGATCACCAGGCTGTTCTCCAACTCGACCATGCAGACCGAGAGCTTCGGCTTCGGGGCCGGGAAACCGCGCTTCAGGGTTTCCTCGCGCAGAAAGATGCCGGCCTCGATCAGCCACGGTTCATACGAACAGGCGCAATCGGTGTTGAAGTCGGTCACGGCCCGCTCCCCCGCCTTCGGCACCACCGGGGCGAAGAGCATCGCGCCGACCCTTGCCGGATCTATGCCGCGCGCCAGCAGGTCGTCGAGCATGCGAGGGAAGTCGCGGTAGTTGCCCTGGGTGAAGTTTCCCCCCAGTTGCAGCGGGACGATGTCGAAGATATCGATCACGTTCCGCATGATCGCTTCATAGCTGCCGTTACCGGAGAGATATGGGCGGCTTTTGTTGTGCAACTCGGCCGGGCCGTCGATCGTGATTTTGGCCCCGCTGAGCCCGAGCGCGGCCAGCTCTTCGGCGGAGGCGCGATTCAGCAGAGTGCCGTTCGTGACCAGCGAAAAGCTGAACGCGACACCTAGTTTTTGGGCTCCCTCCTTGAGCGGCGCGGCGATGGCGCGGATCAGGTCCGGCGAGAGGAGCGGTTCGCCGCCGTAAAAGGTCAGCTTGACCGGCTGCCCCTTCTCTATCCTTTCGCGCCGGATAGTTTCGACCAGCAGTGCTGCTGTTTCTCCGCTCATGTACTCTTTGCCCCGGAAAGAGGCCTCGTAACAGTAGGGGCAGGCGAGGTTGCAATCCAGGTTGAGCAGAACAATGGCGCTGAAAGGGGTATCGGGACGGGGGATATCGAAGATCTTCAGCATCTGTTCGCGCTCCCCCTCCCGGTCCGGCGTCAGGATGCCGAGCGAGGCCAGCGTCCCGCGCTCCTCATCCGGCAGGGTGCCTCTCCGTGCCGCCTCAAGCAGGTCGTCCGGCAGCAGCACGACGGAAGAGCGGACTGTTGAATAGACGATGTTCATCCCAGGCTGATCCTGGCAGGGGTAGATTTTCAGGTATGTTGACAGCTGCATTGCGGACCTCCGGAGGGATTCTATCTTCCCCCTTTACAAAAAGGGGGATTGAGGGGGATTTGATACAAAAAAGGGGGGATCGCTCCCCCCTTCATCTGCATCAGTAAACGGAATCGATTAGATAAGCACGTCTAAAACCAACGTACAGCAAGCGCCGAGCGGTCCGTCGAATGCGCAATCGTTACCTTTTTCCAGTACTACCAGGCTGCTCTTATTCATGTTTCTCTTCTCCCTCTCTCTGTTGGTCTGTTCCGCAGGGGACTGCCTCGTACCCCCGTCGGCTGTAAAATTTGGGTATTCCCGCCAAAAATAGAGTTGAATCTCTCATTAAAGACGCGCGTTTATACCACACAAAAAATATTTGTCAAGCAGATAGATCATTATTTTAAACGCCGACGATAGAGCGTAATAGTCCGGTATAACAGCCGATTATGCTCTGCCTGCAACTGTTTGCCAGATCCACAGCTCCGATAAACTGGGACGTAAACCATATTTATTAACATTGTTTTGATTGATATTTAGTTCATTTTTAATTATAGTCGCAAGAATTTATTGTACTCATTAGAAAGCGACCCGTGCCACACATCATCCTATATTCCCTGCTCTGCATACTGCTGATCGCCGTACCATGCCATGCAGCCGATGTATTGATCATCGCCGATGCACAGCTGAAGCCCGTCATGGAAGTAACCCAGGGGATGCGTAAGACCCTGCGCGCCTCGACCAAAACCTATTCCCCCGAAGAGGTGCGCGGCAATCTGGCCGCCGTGCTTCAGCGGGAGGGGGCCAGGGTGGTGGTCGCGCTGGGGCGCGAGGCGCTGGCCGAGGCGCTGACGCTCCCCCCCTCCATCCCGGTCATCTATGACATGGTGGTGACCCCGTCAGCCATCAGCCGCCCCAATACAGCCGGTTTTTACATGGCGACCCCGGCCGTCGAGTATGCCGAACTGGTCCGGAACCATCTGCCGGCTTTGAAGCGCGTGGCGGTGGTGGCAAGCCGCGATTTTCTGAACATGCTTGCAAGTAATGTTTCCGCCCCGATGATTTTCCACTCCGTTAAAAATACGGTTGAGTTCGTCAACACCGTAAATCAGCTGGAAAACGCCGACGCAATTCTGCTCTTGCCGGATAGAGCGGTCATGTCCACGACCGCGATGGAAGAGGCCTACCTTCTTTCCTTCCGGCGGCGTATTCCGCTTCTGGGGTTTTCCGAGCGGCACGTCAAGGAGGGGGCGCTGCTGGCGCTGGTGGTGGATATGGCCAATGTCGGCAGGGTCATCGGCGAGTACGCGACCAAAGCCTTGAAAAGCGGGAACGTCGGGCAGCATGCGCCCTTGGCCCCCAACAAGTTCGAGCTGTATCTGAATTTGGATACAGCCCGCAAGATGCGCATCAGCATCCCTGACGAGGTCGTGCGGATGGCCAGGAAGGCATATCCATGAACTGGGTGAAGCCAAAAATGACTTTTCGCATCAAGGCGCTCATATTCATGATTCCGCTTCTGCTGTTGATGTCGTTTGTTCATACCTGGGAGTCGATCCGGGTTGGCAAGGAGGTAATCCGGAGCGAAATCATAAAACGCGCCGAAGCTATTACTACGCTGGCGACCAAGAGCGGCGAACTCCCGATCCTCTCCGGCAATCCCGAGCTGTTGAAAAGTACGGCGGCCTTCCTGAAATCAAATGCCGAGGTGACGGAAGTCACCTTTTACGATAACAAAATGATTATGATGATCCATGATGGCAAACCGCTGGCCCGTCATCTGACTCTTCCGCCAACAACTTCAAAACTCTCCATGACCGAGGAACGGAACGCGTTCGTTTTTTACGCGCCGGTCTTCACCGAGAGGTCGCAGGATGATCTGGACATTCTCGGCGGAACGGATAACGGAAAAAAGGTGAAGGAGACTATCGGCTGGATCAGGATCGGTTTTTCCAAGGAGTCGCTGCACGAAAACGGGCTCCGCATCGTGACGCACGGCATAGCGCTGGCGTTGTCTTTTGCGCTGCTGAGCTGTATTGCGGCCTTTTTCCTGATGGGGGTGGCCACCCGTCCGCTGCGCCAGATCGTCAAAATGGCTGACGGAATATCCCACGGGGATTTCAACCGCGAGTTTAAAATTGATCAGCATGACGAGGTGGGTTCTCTGGCCAAGTCGTTCTCTGCCATGCGTCATACCATCCGCAAAGTTCTGCAGGAGACGGATGGGCTGATCGTAGCCGTGCAGGAGGGGCATCTGGACAGCCGTAGCGACGCGGGGCAGTTCGAGGGGGAATGGCGTAACCTGGTCGAGGGGGTAAATGAACTGGCAGGGGCCTTTGCCCAAGGGGTGAAAGAGCTGGAGAGCGCAAAGGAAGCGGCCGAGACGGCCGACCGCGCCAAGAGCCGGTTTCTGTCCAGCATGAGCCACGAACTCCGCACACCGCTGAATGCGATCCTGGGGTATGCCCAGATCCTCAAAAGCCAGGAAAACCTGACCGGCACCCAACGCCAGCAGATGGAGATCATGCGGAGCAGCGGCGAGCATCTGCTGACCCTGATCAACGATATCCTGGATGTGGGTAAGATCGAGGCGCAGAAGATGGATATCGAGGATGTCCCCTTCGATCTCCCTGCCCTTATGCGCCAGGCCCTCGATCTGACCCGTTTGAATGCAGAACAGAAGGAATTGAGCTTCCTGTACGAGGAACAGACGCCTCTCCCCCCCTACGTTCATGGAGATGAGCGCAAACTGCGCCAGATCCTGCTGAACCTGCTCTCCAACGCCGTCAAGTATACCCGCCGGGGGAGTGTGACCCTGCGCGTCGCCTACGACCATGAAGGGGGGGGGCTTTTCCGCTGTGACGTTGTTGACACCGGTGTCGGTATTCCGGCCGACAACATGGAGACCATCTTCGAGCCGTTCACTCAGTTGGCTTGTGATGGCCGGCAGCGCCAGGGGACAGGACTCGGGCTGAACATCACCCGCCGGCTGCTGGAACTGATGCATGGCACCCTTGCCGTGGAGAGCGAGGTCGGCAAGGGGAGCCTCTTCCGGATGGAACTGGCGCTGCCGCCGGTTTCCGACCCGGAGCGAGCCCTTGAGAAGACGGAGATTTTGGTAACCGGTTACCGGGGAGAGCGCAAACGCATCCTGGTAGTCGATGATAATGTCGGCAATACCTCCATGCTGGTCTCACTGCTGGAGCCGCTCGGTTTCAGGATTGACACCGCATCCAATGGGGAAGAAGCGCTTGGCATGGCGCGTGAGCGGCTGCCGGACCTGGTGCTGATGGACCTGGTGATGCCGGTGATGGATGGGTTGACAGCGGTGCGCTTGATGCGCGCCGATCCCCGGTTCGACAGTACCGCGATCATTGGAGCATCGGCCTCGGTGACCGACAGCAGCCACAAAAACGATTTTATCAATATTTGCGACGATTTCGTTATCAAGCCGATACGAATCGACCTGCTGCTGCGTAAAATCGGCAGCCGGATGGGGCTCGTCTGGGAGACCAAAGAGATCGTTACTCCTGCCAGGGAAAGATACGGCGCTCCGGACAATGGCGACATCCTTGCCCCGCCGTTAGCCGAACTGGATGCTCTGCTTGATCTGGCTCTAATGGGAGATATGGTGGGTGTGGAACGTTGGGCCAACGCTCTGGAAGAGCAGGATGCACGTTACTGCGCTTTTGCCGGGAGACTCAAAGAGCTTGCCGGTGGTTTTAAAACCAAGGCAGTCCTGGCGCTGGTCAGACGATGCCGTGGGGAAGAGGTATGACTATTATGGATCTGAATGCGCAGCAGACCGGCAGAAACAAACCGGTGATTCTGGCTGTTGACGACGATGCCAACAATCTGGCCGTTGTCCGTGATTGCCTGGCCGGGTTCGATTACACCGTCCTTATGGCCGAGGATGGTCTAAGCGCCGTCAGCCGCGCGGATTATGCCCGCCCGGACCTGATCCTTCTGGACATCATGATGCCCGGCATCGACGGCTACGAGACCTGTCGCAGACTGAAGAGCCAGCAGAGTACGCGGGATATCCCGGTGATCTTCATGTCAGCCCTGGCGGAAACCGGGCACAAAGTGCACGGGCTGGAGGCGGGGGCGGT
>JAQTRC010000017.1:0-17137 GCA_028712665.1 Desulfuromonadaceae bacterium | reverse complement strand
GCATCGACGGCTACGAGACCTGTCGCAGACTGAAGAGCCAGCAGAGTACGCGGGATATCCCGGTGATCTTCATGTCAGCCCTGGCGGAAACCGGGCACAAAGTGCACGGGCTGGAGGCGGGGGCGGTCGATTACGTCACCAAACCATTCCAGCAGGAGGAGCTTCTGGCCAGGGTGGGAGTACACCTCAGCATCCGCGACCTTAACCGCCGCCTGAAAGAGGCGAACGAACTGCTGGAAGCGCGGGTAGAGGCTCGCACCATCGATCTGGCCGTTGCCAACCAGGTGCTGGAAGATGAAATTGCCGAGCGTCAGGCGGCGCAGGAACAGCTTCAGGAGCAGGCTGCAGTTCTTGAAGAGAAGGTTGAAGAACTGGAGGCGGCGCAGGTGGCGTTACGCACCAGCGAGGAACAGCTCAGACAGTCGCAGAAGATGGAGGCAATAGGCACTCTGGCTGGAGGTGTGGCTCACGACTTCAATAATATTCTGACCGCCATCATGGGCTTTGCCGGCATGCTGCAATCCAAACTGGGAGAATCCGCACACGCCCACTATACCGATAGTATACTCTCCGCTGCCGAAAAAGCCGCCAGGCTGACACAGAGCCTGCTGGCTTTAAGCCGGAAGCAGGTTATGGAGATAAAGCCGGAGGAGGTTAACGAGATCGTAAGGACTATCGACAAGATCCTGCGATGCCTGATCGGCGAGGATGTCGAGTTCCACTGTTTCTGTACAGCCGAACCGCTTACGATCATGGGAGATTGCACTCAGATCGAGCAGGTGCTGATGAATCTGGCGGTTAATGCGCGCGATGCGATGCCCAGGGGAGGGACACTCACTCTTGCTACGGAGCGGGTGAAGCTGACGGAGGAGTTGCCCGGAACATCGCTCAAACCCGGATTGTACGCAGAAATCACTGTCTCCGATACCGGTTGCGGGATCAATGAAGATGTCCGCCGGAGAATCTTCGAACCATTTTTCACTACCAAGGAGGTCGGCAAAGGGACAGGACTTGGACTATCTATCGTCTACGGTATCATCAAGCAGCATGGCGGCGAGGTGACCGTGCAGAGCGAGGTTGGCAAAGGGACAAGCTTCAAGATTTATCTGCCGCTTGTGCTCTCTTGCGACACGTTTCGCAAGAGCGGAAAGGTTGCCAGGATTGTGGGTGGAACGGAGACGATTCTTTTGGCCGAGGACAATGAAAGTGTCAGGGATTTCATGGTTCAGGCCCTGCAAGATTACGGCTATAACGTGATTGAGGCGCTGAACGGCGAGGAAGCGCTGACAAAATATCGCGAAAACAGCGACCGGATTCAACTCATGATTCTGGACGTGGTCATGCCTAAAATGAACGGACGCGAGGTATACGAAATGGTCAGAAGCGAGGGAGGGGAGGTGAGAGTGCTCTTCTCCAGCGGCTATACCGCCGATATCATAGAAATGAACGGGATGATTGAGGATGGGGCCGGTTTTATGGCCAAACCGCTTACGGCGCAGATTCTGCTTGGCAAAGTCAGAGAGGCGCTGGATCAGATTTGATTCGGATGATTCTTTTTATCCTTTGGGGTATCCGGATGTCTCCTCTATACCGAGTTGCAGGCAGAGTGCCTTGTCTACCTGGCTCATAATGGATTTGTTTACAAAACCGAGCCGGTCGCCGATAACATTTGCCTTATCAATGGTAATCAGGATGTGAGTGCTGATTTTGGCGTCTTTTCCCAATCCATTACACGCTGCCGGCAAGAACGTCTCAAAATCATATATTTTTTCAAGACGGCTGAAACTTAACGGGATAATGGTAACGACCGGAGAATACTCATTGCTTATATTATTGCTTACAACCAGGCAGGGACAAACCTCCGGTTCCTGCCCATCTGCATGGAGCATATTGACTACATAGATACCGCCGCGCTTAAACATCTCTTTTCTCCGTTACCGCCGACTCGAATTTTTTCAGCACTTCCTTCGTATCCAGCGCAGTAGACCGATATCCTTCTATCAGCCCTTTGTACGCCTTCTTTTTGACCTCTTCAAGTTTTTCCCTGGCCGCCTCTTCCAGGAACTGGCTCAACCCCCGCTGCCCATAAAGTGCCTTGATATCGTCCACAATCGGGGTTGGCAATGTTATATTTAATCGCGTGTTCGGCATAGAAGCATTCTCCCTTACAATTGTGTCGTGCAGAGATATTGGGTATAAGCCGTCATATTTTATATTGACGCATTGATATTAATAGCATATATCTTTATTAAATGGTGTAAAAATATTGAGACATATATTATTTTATTACTAAATAAGGTCAGTGGTGTCCGGTCTGGTCTTTGCATTAAGACTTCCCTCCCTTGACGGGAGGACCCTCTGGGGCCTAAAGGGATTGAAGGGTGGGTGAAGCTGCCGTCAGCATCAAATGTGGCAAATTCCCCCACCCCCTAACCCCCTCCCGCAAGGGGCGGGGGACTTTTAGGCAACTGCAAGAACCTAACCGGACAATGCTGAAATAAGGTCTGTATGGATTCAGCATTATGCGAACAACTGAAGAGAGTGCTGGACGCCATTGAGGTTCTCCTGCCTAAACGGGTGGAGAAGATCGACTGGAAGGAGTGCCATGCCGCGAACTGGCGACGGCATTCCTTTGCCGGTTATCTGGAACCTGTCCCGGAAATCGAGGGGATTCATCTTGACGACCTTCTCGGCATTGACAAACAGAAGCAACTCCTGATTCGGAATACGTCCCAGTTCCTTAACAAACTTCCCGCAAACAATATCCTCTTATGGGGAACACGCGGCACCGGAAAGTCTTCCGTGGTTCGCGCCCTCCTCAATCGTTATGCACCCGAAGGGCTCAGGATCATCCAGGTAGACAAAGACGATCTGGCGCATATGCCGGCTATCGTTGATTCCATTAAACATGAACCGTACCGGTTCATAATCTTTGCGGACGATGTCTCGTTTGAAGTCGGAGACGTCGGGTACAAGATGCTGAAAAGCGCTTTGGACGGATCTGTATATGCTCCGCCGGAAAACACAAGAATATATGTCACATCCAATCGACGCCATCTGCTGCCTGAGTACGAGACCGATAACCGGGGAGCGATGCTGGTAAACAACGAGATCCACCACGGGGAGGCGACCGAAGAGAAAATATCGCTCTCAGGCCGATTTGGACTCTGGATCGGTTTCCATCCGTTTTCCCAGGATCAGTATGTCGAGGTTGCCCGGCAGTGGGTCGTTAAACTCTCGCAGCAATGTAATGTTCCCCCTCTCTGGGACGACGCCGGGGAAAAGGCGGCCATAGCGTGGGCCTATATTAAAGGGGACAACAGTGGCCGTATAGCGTATCAGTTTGCTACCGACTGGGTCGGTTCAACACTGTTAAGGCAACGAATCTAGATACTGACCCGCCTCAAGTCATGATTCAACCATGGAGGCATGGCAAATGTCATCAGTTGAAAAAAGAGTAAAAAGAATCGTCGCCGAGCAACTGGGGGTAGACGAAGCCCAAGTCAGCAACGAAGTATCTTTAATGGAAGACCTGGGCGCCGATTCCCTTGATACCGTCGAGCTGGTTCTTGCGCTCGAAGATGAATTCAAAATTGAAATTCTGGATGAAAGCGCCCGGAATATTCAGTCAGTTAAGGATGCAATCGACTTTATCACGGAGCACCCTCAGATAGATATTCCTGCCGGATAGTGTCTGGAAGGGTCTGCTATGACCAGACAAATAAATGGCTGATTAATTAAAGAGTGTTGTTGCTACAATTTATGAACCTCATGCAAAACTCCAAAATTCTTCAAAAAGTCCCCTCCCCCCTGGCGGGGGAGGGTTAGGGTGGGGGGGAGGTTGCCATGAAATCAGCATGTTGCGACTTCACCCACCCCCTAACCCCCTCCCGTCAAGGGAGGGGGAGGACTTTTGCAAGAGGCTCTTATTGATGTAATTATTGATTGACACGTATATGCGAAGGGGTTCACTATTTCTCCGCACAAAAGTGAGTTTGACAACCTCTTTTCAAACCTGGTAAGAACTATTCCAAGGAGTCGTTTACATGCATTCCTCAATGCAGGGCTTGTTTGACCCTGCGCTCGTGGCGCTCGCCGCTGCGCTTGTTATCGGCTCTGCCGGCATCCCCGGCCTGTTCCTCCGGAAACCGGGCCCCGGCCAGGTTTTTTCAGCGGCAGTAACAATTCTGGCCGCCCTGGCCGGCGTGCCGGCCACACTGCAGCTCCTTTTCAGCAATACAACTACGACCTATATTCTCGAATGGAACCTGCCGTTCGGCCCTTGCGAGATTGCCATCGATTCCCTTTCAGCTTTCTTTATGCTCCCGGTTTTTCTTGTTTCTGCCGCAGGATCTCTTTTTGCTGTAGGATACTGGCCGGCAGCCGAACATCGCGCCAACGAACGGGGGTTGACCTTTTTCTCCGGTCTGCTCGCCTCGTCAATGGCGATTCTGCTCATGGCCCGCAACGGAGTCTTTTTTATCATGGTTTGGGAGGTGATGGCGCTTTCCGCCTACTTTCTGATTGTTACGGAACATGAACGGGAGGATGTCAGGAACGCCGGAGTCGTCTATCTGATTGCAACACACGCAGGAACGGCGGCCCTGTTTGTTTATTTTTCACTGCTGGCGGCCCGAACCGGCTCTTTCCTGCTTCCGGCCAACGGTTCGCTTTCGGCGCTCTCTCCATTTGCCACGTTCATCGCTCTCTCCGCTTTTACCGGATTTGGAGCTAAGGCAGGCATCATGCCGCTCCATACCTGGCTCCCGTCGGCCCATGCCAATGCACCCAGCCACGTCTCGGCGGTGATGTCGGGTGTAATGCTGAATATGGGGCTGTATGGCATCTTCCGCACGCTCTCCTTTTATCACGACCCCCCCCTGCTCTGGGGGGGGATACTGACGTTATGCGGAATATCCTCGGCACTGCTGGGTATAATATTCGCCGTTGCCCAGCGCGATCTGAAGCGCCTGCTTGCCTGCAGCAGCATCGAGAACATCGGTATCATCACCACAGGGCTCGGAGTTGCAATGCTGGGAGTATCAAGCCACACCACCACGCTGGCGTACCTTGGCATGGCGGGTGCTCTGCTCCATATCCTTAATCACAGTTTTTTCAAGCCATTGCTGTTTCTAGGTTCCGGGGCCATTATTCATGCCGCCGGAACACGTGAGATGAATCTGATGGGGGGACTCGGAAAAGATATGCCGCGTGCTGCACTCCTCTTTCTGGTCGGATCTGTAGCCATCTGCGGTATTCCCCCCCTGAACGGTTTTGTCAGTGAATTCCTCCTGTATCTCGGATTTTTTTCACAACTGCAGGCGGATAGTTTGATCTTTCTTGTGTTTCTGGCGCCACTGCTGGCACTGGTTGGGGGAGTGGCCGTAGTCGCCTTTACGAAGCTTTACGGCTCGGTTTTCCTGGGCAGTTCGCGCAGCTCCGCTATGTCCCATCCGCACGAACCGGGAGTGACGATGCTGGCGCCGATGACTTTTTTTGCTCTGCTCTGCCTGCTGGTAGGGTTTGCTCCGCAGCTGGCGCTTCGTCTCGTTTCACCCGCCATTACAATGTTTTTTCCGGATCTGAATTTTGCAGCAGTTTCAACAGAGTACGGCGCCATATTGAGCAGGCTCTCACTATCCGGAGTTCTGCTGCTGGCCTTTGCCGTTCTGGCGACGCTGCTCTGGAGGTGGCGGATCGGACTCGGCCCGGTTACTTCCGCCTCAACCTGGGGATGCGCTTATCAGCGCGGGACGTCGCGCATGCAGTATGGAGCGACGTCATTTTCCGAACTTGCCGTTTCCGTCTTCAATGGTATCATGCGCCAGAGGATCGAGCGCCCGGCTTTGACCGGCCTTTTTCCGGCGGTTGCGCACTGCAGCGACCATCCGACCGAAACGCTTCTGGAGAGGATCATTGCGCCTCTCTTTACCCTGGCCGGGCTCTCCTTCGCCTTTTTGAGGCTAATGCAGCATGGCCAGATGCATGTGTACATGATGTATATATTTGCCACCCTGTTTATTTTGATGCTTTGGGCACACTGACGGCTGCTTGGGAGCTAACATGACAAACAGTATTATCCATATTTTTCTGGCGATCGTTATGCCGCCGCTGTTGTTAGGGGTAATAGGCAAAACGAAAGCGGCGTTTGCCGGGAGGGTAGGCGCGCCATTTTTGCAGCCCTATTATGACATCTTCCGTTTGCTGCAAAAAGGGAGCGTTTTCAGCACAACCACCAGCTGGATTTTTCGTGCCGGGCCGATTGTAGCGCTGGCTACGACCGCGATCGCGGGACTGCTGATTCCGTTTGGTGCGCACCCATCGCCGATCTCTTTTAATGGCGACATGATCCTCTACGCATATCTGTTTGCTCTGGGGCGCTTTTTTACGATGGCGGCAGCACTGGATACAGGCTCCAGTTTTGAAGGAATGGGGTCGGCAAGAGAGGCGACCTACTCCTGTCTGGCCGAGCCGACTCTCTTTTTCACGTTGATCACCCTGTCACGCCTCTCCGGCTCTTATTCACTCTCCGGGATGCTGTCCAACGTCAGCGCCGGCGCCTGGCTGTACGCAGGGCCTTCACTTTTGCTGCTGATCGGCGGTATGTTCATTGTGCTCCTGGCCGAAAACTGCCGCATACCGTTCGACG
Organism: Desulfuromonadaceae bacterium; assembly: GCA_028712665.1. GTDB lineage: Bacteria > Desulfobacterota > Desulfuromonadia > Geobacterales > Pseudopelobacteraceae > JACRCG01. The sequence goes on along the minus strand of JAQTRC010000017.1, from coordinate 10,488 downwards.
ACCCCAACACCCACCTGGAATTGACCATGATCCATGAGGTCATGGTGCTTGATCACAGCGGCCCGGCTTTTGCGATCATACAGTATGCCGCCAGCCTCAAGCTGTTTGTGCTGGGGGCTTTTTTTGTCCAACTGGCACTGCCGTTTGCAACCGGCAAATCTTCCATGGATTGGGGAATTTTCGTTATCTCCATGCTGTTTCTGGCGATTGTCATAGGAGTTGTCGAATCGGTTATGGCACGCCTCCGTCTGGTTCGCGTTCCACAATTACTGGTTGCCGCCACAATATTGGCGGCCTTCTCTACTCTGCTTGTTATCAGGTGATGCAATGATCTCCATAGCCGATCAATTACTTGTACTTGTCCTTCTGATCAACTTCATCTCACTCGGCACCAGCCGTCTGATCTTTTCGATCCGGGCGGTGGCTGTTCAGGGTGTAATCCTGGGGATTCTTCCGGGGCTTATTCATCCATTTTCCTGGCATCTGGTCGGGATTACGGTCGGTATCATTACCGCCAAGGGATTTGCTATCCCGATGCTGCTTAACAGGGCCGTCCGTACAGCCGAGATCAAACGCGAGGTGGAACCGTTTTTGGGATATGTGCCGACTCTGCTGCTGGGGGCGGTCTTTACAGCCCTTTCCTTCGGCTTTGCCGGTAAATTGCCGCTATTGCCGGAACACCAGAACTACATATTCGTACCGGCTTCAATCGCTACGCTGATGACCGGTTTTCTGATCCTGACCACCCGCCGCAAGGCAATTTCCCAAGTTATCGGCTATCTTGTGCTGGAGAACGGCATCTTCATCTTTGGCCTGCTGCTGGCCGAGGCGATGCCGATCATGGTCGAGGCGGGAGCCCTTCTCGATCTTCTGGTGGGGACGTTTGTCATGGGGATAGTCATGAACCTGATCAGCCGTGAGTTTTCCTCGCTGGACACCTCGCGCCTGACCTCGCTGAAAGAGGAGTAGCCCGATGCTTGCCGCCCTGATCATACTCCCGCTCGTTGGTGCTGCCGTGACCTGGTTGATCCCATTCGATCGACTCCGCCCCAAGGTTCTCTCTCTATTTGCACTTGCGCACCTTGGCATCACCATTTTGCTCCTGACAGACACCCCCCCGGAATCTCCGGGTGGATGGATACATCTGGATGCGCTCGGCAAGATTGTGCTGCTCAGTACAAGCGTTCTGTTTCTTTTTTGCGCCATCTACTCGATCGGGTACCTTTTCTACCGCCGCGAACGTTCCAACCGGGTACTCTGCGTCGGTCTGCTGGTCTGTCTGTCGGCCGCCTCGCTGGTAACCATTACGCACCATCTGGGACTAATGTGGGTGGCTCTGGAGACCACAACAATCTCCATGGCGCCGCTGATCTACTTCAACCGCAACGCACGCTCGATCGAGGCCACCTGGAAATACCTGCTGATCTGTTCTGTCGGGGTCGCCCTTGCTTTGATCGGCCTCTACTTTCTGGCCTACTCCACAATCGTCGCCAGGGTGGAGCCGTCGCTGCTGCTGGACGACCTGATGCGGGATGCCGGCAAGCTCTCCTCCGGCTGGGTCCATGCCGCGTTTGTCTTTCTGCTGGTCGGGTTTGGTTCCAAGATGGGGCTGGCGCCGCTCCATACCTGGAAACCGGATGCCTACGGCGAAGCTCCCGGTCTTGTTGGCGCCATGCTGGCCGGCGGCCTGGTCAATCTCGCGTTTCTCGCGCTCCTGAGGGTTTATCAACTCTGTCTTGCAACCAAAGAGATCGCCTTTTTCCAGAATGCACTGGTGGTCATGGGGCTGGTATCAATGATTTTCGCTGCGATTTTTATGGCGCGTCAGGCCGATTTCAAGCGGATGCTGGCGTATTCGAGCGTTGAGCACGTTGGTATCATGGCGGTTGCGCTCGGTCTTGGCGGCAAGGCCATCTTCGGGGCGCTCTTTCATATCCTCGCCAACGGCCTCACCAAGGGGGTGCTCTTCCTGTCGTCCGGCAATATTCACCGATCCTACAACAGCAAAAGGACCGATCATGTGCGAGGCGCCATGCGCCGTCTCCCCTGGTCGGGGGGGCTCTTTCTGGCCGGATTCATCGCCATAACCGGTTCGCCCCCCTTTGCGCCTTTTATAAGTGAATTTACCATTATCAGCAGCGCCTTTATCCAGGGGCGAATGCTGATAGGTGCGATCTTTCTCATTTCGCTGACGGTTATTTTTATCGGTATGGCATTGACGGTTCTGCCTATGGTCATGGGTGAAGTACCCTCCGACAGCGAGACGACATCGTATCGCGACACGATCTGGACTGTCGGGCCGCCATTTCTGCTTCTGCTGCTGGTGTTTGCTCTGGGAGTATGGATACCGGCTCCGCTGATGTCTCTGTTGAAGGACGCGGCGGCGCTTCTGGAGGTGCCTCAATGAGCTACGGCATGAAAACCTTCTATAACGGCACTTCGTTCCAGCGGGGCGAGATACCGGTGCCGGATAACGACACCTTCTTTCAAGGAATCCTGGATGCCATTACTGCCGGATGGCGGGTCTGTTCCTATTTCGGTGTTCCTGATTCAGGCGGCGCGACGCTCTACTGCGTCATGTCCGCCAGGGCCGGGAGCGGCACCCTCGGCATTGTCGCCACATCTGTAGGTCGCACCTTCCCGTCACTGGCGGCCAGCTGCCCTCAATTACACCTGTTTGAACGCGAGATTGCCGAACAGTGCCTGGTGCGTCCGGAAGGGCACCCATGGTTCAAGCCGGTTCGCTTTCAAAAGCCGCTCTGCGAGGGGAAGGGATTCTGGCACGACAGCGATGGCGGCGGTCTGATCCCTGGTGTGATGGATTATTATCGTGTCGAGGGGGACGAGGTTCATGAAGTTGCGGTCGGTCCGGTACATGCCGGCATCATAGAACCGGGGCACTTCCGCTTCCAGTGCCACGGAGAAGAGGTTTTTCATCTGGAGATCTCTCTCGGATTTCAGCATCGCGGCATCGAGAGAGCGTTGATCGGCGGCCCGACTCCCCGTACCATGCATCAGATGGAAACGATAGCCGGCGATACAACGGCTGGCCATGGCCAGGCATATTGTATGAACATGGAGTCGCTGGCGGGTATATTTTCGTCGCCTCGCGCCGAAACAGTGCGCGGGATAGCACTGGAGCTGGAGCGGCTGGCCAATCATACGGGGGATCTGGGCGCCATTGCCGGAGACGTCGGTTATCTGCCGACCTCCTCTTTCTGTGGCCGGATACGTGGTGATTTTCTTAACATGAGCGCTCTGCTCTGCGGCAGCCGTTTCGGGCGGGGACTGCTCCGCCCTGGCGGGGTCGCCTATGATTGCGATACCGCTATTATGGAAGAGATGCAAAAACGCCTGCTGAGTGCACGGGAGGAGCTTACCCAGGCGGTTGAGCTGCTCTGGAATACCCCATCGGTTATGGCCAGATTGGAAATTACCGGAACTGTAAAGGAGACTGATGCACGGGAGATCGGTCTGGTTGGCCCGGCGGCGCGAGGCTGCGGCCTTAACCGCGACGTCCGGCGCGATCATCCCTTCGGCATCTTCCGTATGAGCCAGATACCGGTCATCACCAGCAGCAACGGTGATGTTTATGCCCGAACGATGGTACGGTGGCTGGAAGTGCAGCGTTCTCTGGATTTCCTCGATGAACAGGTATGCCATCTGCCGCGTGGCGGCTGCCGGACGGAGATGAAACCTCTGGTTTCTGATCGTTGTGCAGTGGCTTTAACAGAGGGGTGGCGCGGCGAAATATGCCATGTCGCCCTGACAGATGACAGAGGTCGTTTCGAGCGTTATAAGGTAGTTGACCCGTCATTTCACAACTGGTCGGGGTTGGGACTTGCCCTTCGTAATCAGCAGATATCCGACTTCCCGCTCTGCAACAAGAGCTTTAACCTGTCGTACTGCGGCTTTGATCTGTAATAATAGAATCTTACCACCCCTAACCCCTCCCAAGGTAGGAGGGGAATAATACATGGCCCCCCTCCTTTGTAAGGCGGGAGTGTGGGTGGTTGCTTTTGAACTGGAGTTTTTATGCTACGAGCCATTCTTGCACGTATTCGCCAAGGGCATCGAACCATGGTGTATCCCGACGCCCCGCTTCCCCTGCCACCCCGCTTTCGCGGGCTCCCGGTTCTGGACGCTGCAAAATGCGGCGATGGCTGCCGTGCTTGTGCGGAGAGTTGCCCCTACGGCGCCATTTCACCTGAACCTTTTGCACTTGATATGGGGAAATGTCTTTTTTGCGGCGAGTGTGCCGACGCCTGCCCCAAGGGGGCCATAGCTTTTTCAACTGAGGCATCTCTGGCAAGCCGTAGTCGCGAGGGATTGACGCTAGCCTCCGGCGGGAAGTACCAGCCGGCAGGGGCGCTTGAAGGGGAACTTCTGCGGCTGTTCGGCCGGTCACTCAAACTGCGCGAGGTAAGCGCAGGGGGGTGCAATGCCTGCGAGGCCGATACCAATGTCCTCTCAACCATCGGTTGGGATCTGGGGCGTTTCGGAATACAGTTCGTGGCCAGTCCCCGCCATGCCGACGCTCTTTTCGTGACCGGTCCGGTCAGCGAAAACATGCGGCTGGCATTGCTGGACACCTATGCGGCAATTCCGGAACCAAAACTGGTTATTGTTGCGGGGGCCTGCGCCATAAATGGAGGTCCTTTCAAGGACCACGCCGAGGTGCATAACGGTGCTGACGGACTGCTGCCGGTAGACCTTTACATCCCCGGCTGTCCTCCAAGTCCCCTGACGATACTGGACGGGTTGTTGCGGTTGGTGGGGAGGGTAAGTTGAAGATTCAGGTGATAAGGTTGAAGGTTGAAGGTTGAAGGTTGAAGAAAAAACAAAATCTCAGCTTCTTTTGTCTAGTCAAAACTCCACAACTACATGTAATTCAAAACAATAAAAGCGCTTTTATTTCAACCCTCAACCCTCAACCTTCAACCTGTTTTTATGGTTTTCCGCTGCCCAACATCTGAATCCCAACCCAGTTGCAGGCAAACTGATACGCAATCCTGCCGCTACTGTCCCCTTTCTTGTAAGACCATTGGATAGCCTCATCCCGCACATCTTTTGTCCAGGGGAGTTCCACCCCCTGCTTTGCGCAGAGTTTATCTATCCACTGTCTGGTGACGCGCAGGTACTGTTCCTGGGTGAAGGGATGAAACCCAACCCAAATACCAAAGCGCCCCGAGAGGGATATCTTCTCTTCCGCCGCTTCCCCATGATGAATTTCATTGTTTACCAACATGGCGCCGCGATTGTCGCTTTCGTATTCAGGCAGCAGATGCCGCCGGTTTGAGGTGACGTAGATGAGAATGTTCTCGGGGGGGGCGTAGACCGCGCCATTGAGGGCGCTTTTGAGCATTTTGTAGCTTGACTCGCCGACTTCGAATGAGACATCGTCGGAAAAAATGATAAAACGGTACGGCAGTTGCTTGATGGTATCGACAATGTCGGGCAAATGGACAAGATCGCTTTTGTCCACCTGGACAATCCTTAAGCCATCCGCCGCATATCTGTTCAGTATTGCCCTTATCAGGGATGATTTTCCGGTGCCTCGGGTGCCCCAGAGAAGGATATTGTTCGCGGGAAAACCGGCCAGAAACTGCCGGGTATTTTCCTCAACAGACCTCTTCTGCTCTTCAATACCGAGCAGATCGTCAAGGCAGACATTTTCGATGCTCTCTACCGGTTCGAGGTAACCGGCGAACGAGTGCTTTCGCCAGTTGGCTGCGTGGCATGCGCTCCAGTCGACTGCAGTCGCCGGTTTGGGTAGCAGAAGTTGGAGGGAAGAAAGAACCTGCTTGAGTTGAGCGGTCAGTTCAGGATCCATGTTGTCCGCCTTTTCGGCACTAACGATAAAAAGCCCGGAAGGCTTTCCTTCCGGGCTTCTGGTGCGTGTTGAACAGCTGAATTCAGTTAGGGTAGACCGATACTTTTTTGCGATCCCTGCCCATCCGTTCAAACTTTACGATGCCTTCAATCAGGGCGAACAGGGTGTAATCCTTGCCGCAGCCGACGTTGTTGCCTGGATGAATCTGTGTGCCGCGCTGGCGGTAAAGGATGTTGCCCGCTTTTACCGTTTCGCCGCCGAATTTTTTGCAGCCAAGGCGCTGCCCGCCTGAATCTCGACCGTTTCTGGAACTTCCGCCAGCTTTCTTATGTGCCATTTCCGTGTCTCCTGGGAAAAATATTTGTAGACGTGCTTATGCGCTGATCTTTTCGATTTTGAGAACTGTCAGGTACTGGCGGTGTCCGCGAAGTTTGCGTGAATCTTTCCGTTTTTTTGATTTGAAAACGAGAACTTTCTTCCCCTTGCCCTGCACGGCGATCTTGGCGGTTACGCTTGCGCCGGCAACTAACGGAGCACCGACAACGGTATTCTCACCACCAACCATGAGCACTTCGCCGAATTCAACGCTGTCGCCCACTTCCCCCTCAAGTTTTTCAACCTTCAGGAATTCGCCTTCAGCGACTTTGTACTGTTTGCCACCGGTTTTTATAACTGCGTACATGTGCTGTCTCCATCCACATCTGATTTAAAAGAGTTTTGAACTATAGAGAAGTGAGCATGGCAAGTCAAGCATAAATTTCAACGGATGAAATTCCCTGTCAGGTATATATCTCTTGATAAAATGACAGTAATATAATATAACGCCGTTCATAAATCTCCAGCGTCCTCTCTGCGCGGTAGAGTGCGCCACTGCGGAATTTGCATTGTAACAGCCGCTGGATTTTGATCCTTTTATATTCCAGTCATGATTATCGGCGGATCCAGTGCTTACAAGATTCGTAAAACTTAGCAAATACCTTGGTTTGTTTGCAGCGATACTGCTGGTATTGTCACTGCTGCTGGTTTCGTTTCACCATGATCATAGGCAGTACGACTCCTTCCAGACAAAAGCATCATGCGCCGCCTGTGCAGCCCAACAACTGCTTCAGAGCGGCGACACGGTCAGTCGGTTCATCCTTACCCTCCCCACTCTGCTTACCTTTGTCTCGGTTCAGCCTGAGATCATCTCTGTTGCAGCACGCTTTATCCCCTCAGTACAGGATCGCGCCCCTCCTCAACAAACAGTTCACTTCATTTGACTTAAAAAGAGATTAGCCGGTTTAATTCCGAGCCGTACAAACCGGAACCCCAAAAAGAAGAGCTGATATCTGACAGGATGAACAGGATAAGATCAGAGCTTGCGGGACAATATCAAAGCATGGGGCTTAAGATATTAACAATCCTGACTTTATCCGGTTAATCCTGTCCTTATTTATTTCATTGATTCTTATTTTGTCCAACCGAGTCAGTTAATAATTGGTGATCGCCATGAAGAAACAGTCCATAAACAGCCGCTTCGGACTATCCCGTAACCAGAGACGCATTGCTGCGTCATTCATGCTGGTATGCTTCCTCCCGACAGCCTCCCTTGCTCTTCCGGCACTCCCCCAAGTGATAAACGGCGCCGCAAACATAAGCACAAGCGGGAACGCCATGACGGTCACCAACTCGGCGGGCGCCATCATCAACTGGCAGAGCTTCTCGATAGGTCAGAACGAGAGCGCCCGCTTCATCCAACCCTCCGCTGCAAGCGCAGTGCTGAACCGGATAACCGGCGGCGACCCCTCCAAAATACTCGGCGTTCTGCAATCGAACGGCAAGGTTCTGCTGATAAACCCGAACGGCATCCTTTTCGGACAGAACGCAAGGGTAGACGTGGGGGGGCTGATCGCCTCCACGCTTAACATAACGAACCAGGACTTCCTTGCAGGGAGATACAACTTCAGAGCCGGAGCGGCAGCCGGAAAAATTGAGAATCAGGGGACAATCGCCACCTCCGGTGGAGGAGAAATCTACCTGATTGCCACGGACGTGACCAACAGTGGTGTTATCACCGCGCCTAACGGCGACATACTGCTGGCAGCGGGCAAGGAAGTCATGCTGGTAGATAAGAACAACCCCGAGATCGCGATGGTAGTCACTGCGCCGGAGCATCAATCGATCAACCTTGGCACCCTTGTGGCGGATGCCGGCAGGATCGGGATGTACGGCGGGATAGTCAGACAGAAAGGGCGGATAAGCGCCGACAGCGCGGTTATGGATGCCCGCGGACGGATATTTCTGAAAGCGACTAAGGAGATTACGGCTGAGGCGGGGAGCGCAACCACTGCCAGCGGCGGCACCATAAAGGTTCTTGGCGATATGGAAAGCGGCACGGTCAGGTTAAGCGGCAGACTGGATGCCTCTGCGCTCAACGGCGGCGACGGAGGTTTTATCGAGACCTCTGCGGCCCGTGTGAAGGTTGACGACAGCGCACGCATCACGACCCTTGCGCCTTATGGCAAGAGTGGAACCTGGTTGATAGACCCTGTTGATTACACCATTGCCGCCACGGGCGGCGACATAACAGGTGCGGCGCTTTCAAGCAATCTTGTTGGTGGCAACATAACCATTCTCAGCAGTTCCGGCACCCAAGGGGGCACGGCTGGAGATCTGAATGTCAACGACGCGGTGACCTGGAGCGCCAATACCCTCACGCTCACTGCCGCCCGGGACATAAACATCAACGCGGTTATGACCGCTTCCGGCACCTCGGTACTGGCGTTGAACCCTGCCACTGCGAATGGCGCGGACAGTGCGGTGCCTGGAGGATTGGTCAAAGTTGGCCTGAACTCGAGCGGATTTAGCGGACGGGTAGATTTCCCAGGGCGTGCCGGCACAGGTTTTCTCACCATTGGGGGTGCAGGCTACTATGTCATCAACAGCCTGGGGGTGGAGGGTGATGCAACAACAACCACGCTCCAGGGGATGAAAAACAACCGGACAGATAAATATGCTCTGGGCAGCAATATCAATGCGTCCTCCACATCAGTTTGGAACGGCGGTGCAGGCTTCGAACCGGTTGGCAATAGCCCATATGCATTCAGTGGCGCCTTCGACGGTTTGGGACACACCATCTCCGGCCTCACTATCAACAGACCGACGACCGATTATGTAGGGCTGTTCGGGTGGTATGTCGGTGCTAATAGCATACGCAATGTTGGATTGGTCGGGAGCAGTGTGATCGGCAATAACAATGTCGGAAGCCTGGTCGGGTCATTATCCTCCGGCACGATCAGCAACTCATTCAACGCCGGTAACGTGAACTTATCTGCTTCAAACCAGAATATCGGCGGATTAGTGGGCTACAACAACGGTACTATCATAAACTCATATAATTCCGGCAATGTGAGCGCAGGCGCCGGCAGCCAGTATCTCGGTGGAGTTGCAGGCTATATGGATGGGGGGACGATCAGCGGCTCCTATAACAGCGGCAGCGTGACCGGTGGGGATAACGCTATTTATCTGGGAGGACTGCTGGGGTACATAAATGGGGGTACTGTCAGCAGTTCCTACAACACGGGCAGCATTACCGGTCAGAATTACGTTTCGTACGTTGGCGGAATAACCGGATATAACAGGGGCAATATCAACTACTCCTACAACAGTGGCAGCGTGGCCTCTGGGATTTATGCTTCGTATGTGGGTGGCCTGGTGGGTCAGAATAATATGTTTTCCACCATAAGCACATCCTTTAACACGGGCAGCGTGACCGGAGGGAATTTCGCGAATGCTGTGGGGGGCCTGGTTGGTCACAACAACTCCTACGGGGCCATAAACGATTCCTACAGCACAGGGAGCGTGACCGGGCTGGGGGATAACCAGAAAATAGGTGGACTGGTAGGTTTAAATAATGGCCTTGGCACTATCAGCAACAGCTTTGCCACTGGAGCCGTGAGTGCTGGTCTGAACAGCACCTATATCGGCGGCCTGGTGGGGTGGGGGAATGTTGGCGATACAACCAACAGCTTTTGGGATACGCAAACCTCCGGCCAAGCCACCAGCGTCGGCGGTACCGGTCTGACTACTGCCCAGATGCAGACCGCATCCAATTTCACAGGATTTACCTTCACCGCCACTCCCGGTGAAACCGGCAACAACTGGGTCATCGTCAATGCGGATGGGTCATTAAACAGTGCGGGCACACCGGGTGGCGGCACCTACCCCATGCTGGCTTCCGAATACTCAACCACCATCAACAATGCTCACCAGTTACAGTTAATGCAGATGGCTCCTGCCGCAAGCTATACTTTGAGAGGTGGCATCGATGCTTCCAAAACCGGTAACAGCACTGATATTTGGGGCAGTTCCGGGTTTGTGCCGATCGGAAATCTAACCACCAATTTCACCGGCACTTTTGACGGTCTTGGCCACACCATCAGCAACCTCACCATAACCAGGCCAACAACAAACTATGTTGGCCTGTTTGGAGCGGCAAGTACGGGCGCCATTATTCAGAACGTGGGGTTGGTTGGCGGCAGCGTGAGCGGCATAGCCTACGTTGGAGATCTGCTCGGGATAAATATTGGTGGCGCGATCAATAACAGCTATGCCACTGGCAACGTAAGCGGTACGGGAATTGGTGTTGGCGGATTAGTGGGGGGGAACAGTCTCGG
>JAQTRC010000105.1:5775-10738 GCA_028712665.1 Desulfuromonadaceae bacterium | reverse complement strand
GGCACCTACAAGGACAGGGTGCTGCTGGAAGCCAATCCGTACTCTCTTGTTGAAGGGATGGCGCTGGCCTGCTACGCCATCGGGGTGCGGCAGAGCTTCATCTTTATCCGTCGCGGCTATGAGCAGGCCGCCGCCAACCTCCGACGTGCAATCGGCGAGGCGACGGCTGCCGGGTTGCTGGGAGAAAACATCCTGGGGAGCGGCTTTTCGTGCGATATCGATGTTCATGTCTCGGCTGGACGTTACATCTGCGGCGAAGAGACCGCACTGATGAACGCGCTGGAAGGGAAACGGGCCAACCCTCGCGCCAAACCCCCCTTTCCGGCGGTCAAAGGGCTCTGGGGCGGCCCCACGGTGGTCAACAACGTGGAGAGCCTGGCCAATGTCCCGTATATCATCAAGAGCGGCCCCCAATGGTTCAAAGAGACGGCGGTTACGCCTGAGGCGGCAGGCATGAAGCTGTTCTGCGTCAGCGGTCATGTGGCCAACCCGGCCTGTTTCGAACTGCCGCTCGGGATGAAGCTGGGTGAGATCATCGATGGCCCCTGCGGCGGCATGAGACCGGGGAGCAGCTTCAAGGCCTGCCTGCCGGGTGGTGCTTCAACCCCCTACTTCACCGCAGATCATCTGGATGTGCCGATGGATTTCGATCCGGTGGCCAAAGCCGGTTCGCGCCTCGGCACCGGCGGTATCGTCGTATTCGACCAGCGCAGCTGCATGGTGGCGGCCACCCTTAATCTGGTAAAGTTCTACGCCCGTGAATCCTGCGGCTGGTGTACCCCCTGCCGCGAGGGGCTCCCCTATGTGGTGCATCTGCTGGAATCCATCGAGTCCGGCCGGGGGAGTGAAGAACATATCGCGATCCTGCGTGAGCATGTCCAGTACCTGAATTACGCATTCTGCGCCCTGGCGCCGGGCGCCATGGGGCCGGTGGATGGGCTTTTGCGGCACTTCGAGGATGAGATCAGGGAGCATATCGTCACCGGGAAATGCCCATGCCAAAATTGATCATCGACGACATAGCGGTTGAGGTAGCCGACGGGAGCACCGTGCTGGAAGCTGCTCAGTCGGTGGATATCCCGATCCCGCATTTCTGCTGGCATCCGGCTCTGGGCAAGGCGGGAGCCTGCCGGGTCTGCGCCGTCAAGATGCTGGAGGGACCGGTAAAGGGGATACAGATGTCCTGCATGCTGCCGGCCCAGGAGGGGATGGTTGTCTCCACCACCGACCCCGAGGCAGTCGCCATGCGGCGTAATGTGATAGAGTGGCTGATGATTAACCACCCCCACGACTGCCCGGTCTGTGACGAGGGGGGGGAGTGCCAGCTGCAGGATTTCACCATCGCCGGCGGACATGGCATCCGGCGATATACCGGGAAAAAACGCACGCACGTCAATCAGTATATCGGGCCGGACATCGAGCATGAGATGAACCGCTGCATCCAGTGCTACCGCTGCGTCCGCTTCTATCAGGAGTATGCCGGAGGCTGTGACTTCGGCGTGATGGGGAGCGCCGGTCGGGTCTATTACGGACGATTTCAGGATGGACGGCTCGAATCACCCTTCTCCGGCAACCTGGTGGATATCTGCCCCACCGGGGTCTTCACCGACAAGAGAGCCCGTTTCCGGGCCCGCTACTGGGACTATGACATGGCTCCCTCGATCTGCCCCCACTGTTCGCTCGGGTGCAACATCACACCGGTGGCACGCTACAGGGAGCTGCTCAAGATCGTCGCCCGCCGCAACGATCCGGTCAACGGCTGGTTTATCTGCGACCGGGGACGCTTTGCCAATGACGAGGTGAACGAGCGGCAGCGACCTAGATCGCCAGAGGTAGACGGCAGGGAGACGACTTATGACGAGGCGCTGGAAGCATTGCTCCTTCGAGTCGGAGAAGCGGAAGAACTCTACGGCCCCGGCAGTATGGCAATTGTCGGTTCTTCGCGGCTGGCGCTGGAAGCGGCCGCGCTTCTGCCGCAGCTGGCGCAATCTTCCGCAGCCGGAGCGCTCTGCTACTTTACCCTGCAGGCCGAAGGGGATCGGACGCTTGCCGCCTATGAACTCCTGTCAGCCGGAAAGAGCGCCTCGCTTAATGATGTCAGGGAGTCCGACTGCATAGTAATTCTCGACTGCGATCCTTTGCAGGACGCGCCGATGATGGCCCTGGCGCTGCGGCAGGCATGGAGAAGCGGCGCCGGGGTGTATCTGGTGGGTGGCGGAATCGAGCTGCCGTGCGAATTCACCCGCGTGGCCACACTGGATGCCGTTCCGCTGGCTGAAGCGAAGAGATCGGTTATTATTTACGGCACTAAAGGGTACAACGGAGTAACAACCGTAGCCTCGTGGCTGACAGGTATAGCACCCAACTTTACCAAAGGGGGACTTCCCGGCAACCTGAAACTCGCCTGCCTGTTTCCTGGCCCCAACAGTTTTGCTGCCGCACTTCTCTCGCGCGAGCATGGCGCTGTAAGTTTGGAAGAGGCTCTGGCTGATGGCGGTATCAAGGGGATAATCGCCGTAGAAGCCGATATTCCGGAGCAGTTGCTGGAGGGGGTCCGGTTTGTGGCGGTGCTGGATTGGCGCAAGACCGCTACGGTTCAGGCGGCTCAGATTGTAATTCCCACCACCGCCTGGGTTGAGATGGACGGCACCTATATCAACAATGAAGGGCGATCACAGCGTTTTAAAAAAGTGATGAATCCGGGTGTACCGGTCAAGGGGGAGGGTCCGCCCCTACATCCGCCGCATATCCATCGCAGCGTAGCACCGGGAGGCGAGGCGCGACCTGCCTGGCAGGTTGTTGCAGGGATCATCGAGGGTTTGGGCGGCGAGCGTATTACGGAACCTCTCTCGGGGCAGTGGGAGTATTTGAGGGAACTTGATGCCGAGAGTAGAGGAGTCATGATCAATGATCTATGACCCGATCGACATAGCACTGATCCTGACCAAGATCGCTCTGGTGTTCTTCGTTATTCTGACCCTGGCCGCCTATCTGGTCTTTGCCGAACGGAAGGTTCTTGCCTGGATCCAGGATCGCAAGGGGCCTAACAGGGTCGGTCCCTTCGGCCTGTTGCAGCCGTTGGCCGATCTGATCAAGCTCTTGACCAAGGAAGATTTCCGGCCAATCGGCGCGGATAAATGGCTCTTCTATCTGGCCCCGGCCATGGCGGCCGTCCCGGCGATCATGATCTTTGCCGTCATTCCTTTTGGCGCGCCTCTGGTGCTTTTCGGTCACACGGTGCAGTTGCAGGTGTCGGATCTTAACGTCGGGCTGCTGCTGTTCATGGCCCTCTCCTCGATAGCGGTCTACGGAGTTGCGCTGGGGGGATGGGCCTCAAATTCCAAGTATGCCCTTTTAGGAAGCATACGCGGGCTGGCCCAGTTGATCTCCTATGAGCTTTCCATGGGCCTCTCCCTGGTGCCGGTGGTGATGCTGGCCCGCTCATTCCGTCTGTCGGATATTGTAGATGCCCAGTCCGGATGCTGGTTCATCGTCTACCAACCTCTGGCTTTCATGATCTTCCTGATCAGCATCGCCGCCGAATGCAAGCGGATCCCGTTTGACCTCCCCGAAGCGGAGGGGGAGCTGGTGGCCGGATTTCACACCGAGTACTCCGGCATGCGTTTCGGCCTCTTTTTCGTGGGGGAGTATATCAACATCGTTGTGCTGGGGGGATTGGCGGCCACATTCTTTCTTGGTGGATGGCATGGGCCGTTCCTGCCGCCGGTAGTCTGGTTTGCCGGCAAGGTTCTGGCCTTTGCCTTCCTCTTTATCTGGATGCGCGGCACCCTTCCGCGGTTGCGCTACGACCAGCTGATGCATTTTGGATGGAAGATTCTGACGCCGCTTGCCCTGCTGAATATCCTGGCGACCGGATGGTGGCTGGTGTTGAGGGGATAAATAATAATTCTTCTCCCTCAGGGAGAGGGAATGTTTGAGTGAGTTCAAATGCGCATTTTATCCGACATAGCAGCCATCATGACCGGGATGTGGATCACCTGGAAGCATATGTTCCGGAGGCCCGTGACTGTCCAGTATCCGGAGGAAAAGCGTCAGCCATATCCGCGCTACCGCGCCCGCATCGTGCTTACCCGCGACCCGGACGGTGGCGAGCGCTGCGTGGCCTGCCAGCTCTGCTCGGCGGCATGCCCGGTGGACTGTATCACGATGCAGTCTGCAGAGGGTGACAACGGCAGGCGCTTTGCCGAATGGTTCCGGATCAACTTTTCCCGCTGTATATTCTGCGGTCTCTGCGCCGAGGCCTGTCCGACTCTGGCCATACAGATGACCCCGGATTTCGAGATCTGCAAGAGGGATGTGATGGATCTGATCTACGAAAAGGAGGAGCTGCTGATCGACGGCTGCGGGAAATCGCCGGATTACAACTTCTATCGTCATGCCGGCATCGGTGTGACCCAGCCGCGCGGAACCGGTGTGGAGGAGATGCCGCCGGTGGATGTGCGAGGGTTGATGCCGTAAATGTAATAGTCATAACCCCTCCTATCCTCCCCTTACATAAGAGGAGGGACGCTACGATGCTATAGCAATGTAGCCGCAGTAGTTGCACCTCGCATTCCCCCTCTTAAGTTAAGAGGGGGAGAGGGGGAGTTATGTAGCGGCGCTGAATAGTACAAGTAAAGAACAAGAATTGAACTATGGAACAGACTCTATTTTACATACTGGCGGTCGTGACCGTCATCGGCACGCTCCTCGCCATTACCGAAAAGCACCCGGTGCATGCCATTGTCTACCTGGTGACCTCCTTCTTCAGCCTGGCGGTGATTTTCTTTTTGCTGGCCGCGCCGCTGATCGCGATGTTCGAGGTCATCATCTACGCCGGCGCGGTTATGGTGCTGTTCATGTTCGTAATCATGATGCTCGACCTGGGCCGGCCAGATGAAGCCAGACGTCCCCCCTTCCGAAGGTGGATTATCCCTTTGATCCTGGGGGGAGTCATCCTGGT
>JAQTRC010000105.1:0-5675 GCA_028712665.1 Desulfuromonadaceae bacterium | reverse complement strand
ATCCTGGGGAGCTTTGTTGCTACAGTGGCGGCTGCTTTGGCCTATGGCGCCCCGGTAACTCTGGAGGTTGCCTCATGGCTGGCGGATTTTGATTTCAACGCGCCGATCTCGCTCTGTCTGGACCCGCTCTCCCTTTCCCTCTGCCTGATGATCACTTTTGTCTGCGCCCTGATCCATATCTACGCCGTGGGGTATATGAAGGATGATCCGTCGTATGTCCGCTTCTTCGCCCTGCTAAACCTGTTCGTTGCGGCGATGTTGACGCTGGTTCTGGCCGAAAACCTGCCGCTGCTCTATCTGGGATGGGAGGGTGTCGGTTTCTGCTCCTACGCGCTGATCGGCTTCTGGTACAAGGATCCGAAGAATGCCACCGCCGGGCGCAAGGCATTCATCGTCACCAGAATCGGAGACATCGGGCTCGGTATTGCAGTTGTCTGGCTGTTTCAGCTCTGCGGAACGGTATCCATCCAGGAGATCAACCGGATGGGATCGTTGATGCCGCTGGGGGTGATTACCGCCTTAGGTTTGCTGATGCTGCTGGCGGCGATGGGAAAATCTGCCCAGGTGCCGCTGATGGTCTGGCTGCCGGATGCTATGGCCGGCCCGACACCGGTTTCGGCCCAGATTCACGCCGCCACCATGGTCACCGCCGGGGTCTATCTGCTGATGCGGATGTTCCCTCTGATAGGCGTATCGTATACAGTTACCGGAGCCATTGCCGTTACCGGCGCGCTGACCGCCTTCTACGGCGCGACCGCTGCCCTGGCCCAGCGCGATCTGAAGCGGATCCTGGCCTTTTCCACCATAAGCCAGATCGGTTACATGATGCTGGGGGTCGGGGCCGGGGCCATCACTGCCGCCACCTTCCATCTGCTGGTGCATGCTTTTTTCAAGGCTCTGCTCTTCCTGGGGGCTGGGTGTGTCATTACCGCGCTGCATCACGAGCAGGACATCTTCCGCATGGGGGGGCTCCGCCGTACGCTTCCCGGAACCTTCTGGCCTTTCCTTGCCGGTGCGCTCTGCCTGGCCGGCGCCCCGCTGACCGGCGGCTTCTTCAGCAAGGACGGCATACTGGCGGCGGTCTGGCTCAAGGGGGGGATGCTCTACTATGGTTTGTATCTTGTCGGATTGACTACGGCTTTTATCACCGCTGTTTATTCCGTCCGGATGCTGCTGATTGTTTTCGGGGGAGATGGGTTGGCGGCGAGCCACAATTCAGCCAATCAGCTGCTTCACCCACCCCCTGACCCCCTCCCCCTCACCCGGCCTTTCGCCACCCTCTCCCAAAATGGGAGAGGGACAAAGAGTGCTCTCGCCCTCAGGGAGAGAGATAGAGAGAGGGGGGAGGGAGGACTCCTGGCGTTGCCGCGCATCATGGAGTGGCCGTTGATCCCACTGGCGCTGCTGGGGATTTGCGGCGGGTTGCTCAATCTCCCGGAATATCTTGGGAGCGGTCTGCTGAACTCTTTTCTGGCGCACGCCGGCAGCCAGGAACAGACGATGTCCCACACAACCGAACTGCTGTTGCAGGGTATAGCCGCAGTTGCCGCTTTGGCGGGTATGGCGACGGCATGGTTCCGCTTTGGCGGCGAGCGGCGTCAGGTTCGTCTGACCGAGTCGCTTAAACCTGCCAGGGGTCTGCATGCCTTTCTGCTGGAGGGGTGGCGGATCGATGCGCTTTACGATCTGCTGATAGTCCGCCCCTACGTCCGGCTCTCGACCTTCCTCTGGCAGCGGCTGGACGAGGGGTGTCTCGATGATTCTCTGGATACTGCTGCGGCCCTGCTCGGAAGGTGCGGCCAACTTCTGGGGGGATGGGGAGAGGGGCGCGTATCACTCTCCCTGCTCAGTATGGCTGCCGGCGCGGCGCTCGTCATCGTCTGGCTGGCATGGGCGGCGCTATGAATCATATGCCGCTTTTGACACTACTTCTGCTTCTCCCGCTTGCCGGAGCCCTGTTGATGATCCCGCTGTCTGGACGGGAGCGGTTGGCGAGGCGGCTGGCCCTCTCCATCGCACTGCTGGAAACTCTGCTTGCATGCAGCGCCTGGTTCTGCCGGGGCAATCAGCTTTCATCCGCCGCCCCGAAGGGGTTTTTTCTCTTCACAGATTCCCCCTGGATCGATTCGGTCGGTATCCGATACACCCTCGGGATGGATGGCATCAGCCTGCTACTGGTGATCCTGACCGCACTGGTGACGGTCATCGCGATGCTTGTCTCCTGGCGTTCGATCAACGAGCGCGTATCCCTGCACTACCTGCTCCTGCTGGCGATGGAGTCCGGCATCATCGGGGTTTTTCTCTCTCTTGACCTGTTCCTCTTCTACCTCTTCTGGGAGTTGATGCTGATACCGATGTTCTTCCTGATCGCCATCTGGGGGCATGGACGAAACATCTACTCGGCGATCAAGTTCTTCCTCTACACCCTGTTCGGCTCGCTCCTGATGCTGCTTGCCATTATCGGCATCTACCTGATTCATGGGAGCCAGAGCGGCAGCTACAGTTTCGGCCTGGCCGCGCTGACCGGAACCCAGCTCTCCCCTGCGGCGGGGCTCTGGCTATATGCCGCCTTCCTGCTCGCCTTTGCGGTCAAGTTTCCGATCGTTCCGCTCCACACCTGGCTCCCCGACGCCCATACCGACGCCCCGACCGCAGGGAGCGTGATTCTGGCGGGGCTGCTGCTGAAGACCGGGGCCTACGGACTGATTCGCTTCGGATATCCGCTCTTTCCCGAGGCTGCCCGCACATTGACTCCGTTTGTGATCGTGCTGGCGGTGGCGGGGATCATTTACGCCTCATGGATAGCCTTTGCTCAAAAAGATATGAAGCGGCTGGTGGCCTACTCAAGCGTAGGGCATATGGGTTTTGTCGCCATGGGCATAGCGGTATGGACACCGGTGGCCCTGTCGGGCGCCGTACTGCAGATGGTCAATCACGGTCTGACCACAGCGGCGCTGTTTGCGATGGTGGGTATGCTGGACGAGCGGACCCATACCCGCCAGATCGAGGATTATGGCGGACTCTGGGGCAAAATCCCGTTATTTTCGTCATTCTTCGTGCTGTTTGCCATGGCTTCCGCCGGTCTGCCCGGTTTGAACAACTTTGTCGGAGAATTCCTGATTCTGGCCGGATCGTTCAAGGAGGTGCCTGCCGCAACCATCCTGGCTTTTGTCGGGGTGATCCTGCCGCTGGTTTACACTGTGCGCCTGATACAGGAGGTCATCTTTCAGGAGGAGCGCCGCACTCTGCCGATGCCGGACCTGACGACGCGTGAATTGCTGCTGCTGATATCTCTTGCTCTCTGTGATATTTACATCGGGATGCACCCCGCGCCGCTTCTGGATATACTGAAGGCGCCGGTTGCGTTGTTGACGGGAGGGGCGCCGTGACGACGGCTGATATCTTCATAGCGCTTCCGATGATGCTGCTGGCGGTTGGTGCGCTACTGGCGCTGCTGATCGGTGCGGTTACCCGCGACGACAGAATCGTGGTTATCATCGGGGTGGCGACGACTCTGGGATCTGCGCTCTGGCTCATGCAGACTCCTCCGGCGCTTATAGCTCCGGCTCTTGGGTTGTCGGCCTCCGGAATGTCGCGTCTCTTCGGCGGTTTCTTTGCCCTGCTGGCGGCCGGTGTGCTCTCTCTTTCGGCAGGCTACAACCGCGAAAGGGGGATAACCGGAGAGGAGTATACCGCCACTCTCCTCTTCGCCACCTTCGGCATGCTCGCCCTGTCGTCCGCCACGAACCTGCTGACTCTCTTCCTGGGGCTTGAGGCGATGAGTTTCGGTTTCTACATACTGGTGGCAATTGACCTGAAGCGAGCTGCGTCGGGTGAGACCGGACTCAAATACCTGCTTCCGGGGGCGCTCAGCGCCGCCTTCCTGGCTTTCGGCATTGCCCTGATTTACTGCGTATCAGGTACTCTCTCGATTCACGAGGCGGTGCAGCTCACCCTGACGGTGGGCCGGCCAAACCCGGTCGCTCTGGCAGGCTGGGGATGTCTGCTGGCCGGCATTGCCTTCAAACTCTCTCTTGTTCCGGCCCATCTCTGGACTCCGGATGTCTATCAGGGGGCTCCGGCGCCGGTCACCGCTTTTCTCTCAGGCGGTTCCAAAGGGGCCGCCATATTGCTGCTGCTCTTTTTGCTCCCCCAGGCGGCTGATGCAACCATCCTTCGCATACCGCTCTGGGGCTTTGCCGTTCTCTCCATGCTGGTGGGCAATCTGGCGGCCCTGCTGCAGAACCGCGTCCGGCGGCTGTTGGCCTACTCCTCCATCGCCCAGATGGGGTATGTCGTTATAGCGCTGATCTCAGGAACAGGGGGAGGGCATAAGGCCGCAGCCTACTATGCGATTGCCTATGGCGTGATGAGTCTGGCAGCCTTCGGCGCTATTGCCGCGCTGGAACGAAGCGGCTCTGGTGAAACTCTGGACGACTACCGCGGAGCCGGCTTCAGGCACCCCTTCGCCTCCGGGGTGCTTCTGCTGGCTCTCTTCTCACTGGCCGGTATCCCCCCCACGACCGGATTTACCGGCAAGTTCCTGATCTTTACTGCAGCAATCCGCTCAGGAGAAATCGCGCTGGCCGTTATCGGTATCCTGCTGGCCGCCGTTTCGCTCTTTTATTACCTGAGAGTCGCCGTCACCCTTTATTCCAAATCTTCCTCGATCCATGCGGGCGCCCGCCCGAATTACCCGGAGTATCTTGTGCTGACCGCCGCATCGACCGCGATTCTTCTTCTGGGGCTCTTCCCAAATGCATTGATCAGACTGCTGTCGCATCTTCTCCCGTGAGGCTAATCGCATCATAGGCAGAGAGCCCTATTATTATTCAAGCATTTCATAAAACCGGCATACGTAATTATACGTACACAATTTAAGTAGTTTTACGAATTGTTTTTAATTATGCTTGTATTGTATATAGTAGTGGACTTAAACTATCGGTATTATCCGCTGCACCGTTTTTGCCGATAGCGATGAACATTCGACAAAACATTTTTAATGATCTTTGACTTAAGTCAAAGCTAATAATTGCACCGGAAGTAATAATTGCCGCACTGATAGACGGAATATGTACGTAATCGTAGAAATAATCTTTATCGAATATAAAGGGGACGAAATATTTTGTAACTTACTGCCGTGGTGGACTGGCAGCATGCGGATGCCAAGTGTGGGAGTGGAGGGTTCATTCTTTTCAAGGAGGCGCAGTGATGATCGAGAAACTGGTCAACGAAATTGCCGCTGAAATGTCTGTACCTTTGTCGGCCATCCAGCTGATCAACGGTCATAGATTGGGCATCAAGGGTTTATATTTTTTGAAGCTGACTGCGAACGACAGGGTTGCCTCGACCATACTCCATAAGAAAATATTGACGGATTCGCCGGGTGAAGCAGACGGCGAGAGGAGTGGCCACGAGATACGAAACGCGATCTGCAGGCTGCAAATCCTGCTTGAAAAGTAGCTGCATTTTAAGGGGGGCCGGAAAATAATTTCGTTAACGCAGTTATCCTGTTTATCAGGATTGGGAGGATGTCATGGCTAC
Organism: Desulfuromonadaceae bacterium; assembly: GCA_028712665.1. Taxonomy (GTDB): domain Bacteria; phylum Desulfobacterota; class Desulfuromonadia; order Geobacterales; family Pseudopelobacteraceae; genus JACRCG01. Next base: position 131 of record JAQTRC010000105.1, on the reverse strand, counting down.
TGGTAATTATCTTCTGGGAAGACAGCCGATACTGAACCGGAGCGAAGAGCTTGTTGCCTACGAGCTGCTCTTCCGCTCGGCAGGTTCGCAGACGGCGGACGTGACCGACGCCTCACAGGCGACCGCCAGCG
>JAQTRC010000194.1 GCA_028712665.1 Desulfuromonadaceae bacterium | reverse complement strand
GTGTGGGATGCCTCCGGCGATTCTGAAAGGGTGGATCGATCGTGTCATTCGTCCCGGTGTTGCGTATCGCTTCCTCGAGGGCGACAGCGGCGAGGGTGTGCCCGCCGGCCTGCTTCGCGCGAGGACAGCGGTTGTGTTCAACACATCCAACACCCCCTCGGAGCGTGAGCGGAACGTCTTTGGAGATCCTCTGGATGTACTTTGGAAGACATGCGTTTTCGATCTGTGCGGAGTGAAAGCTTTTCACCGGCGCATGTTCGGGGTAATGGTTACCAGTACGCCGGAACAGCGCGCCGGCTGGCTGGACGAAGTGCGGGATACGGTGAATCGGTTATTCCCGGCCCCGTGATCAGCAGGTAATTATGCTTCATATCCATTGCGGCGATTCGCCGGCCAAGATCATGAAAACGACCGGCCTGCCCGGCGAGATCATCGTCTGGTGCGACATGGTGTACGATGGCCCGCTCCCCGGAGATGTGCCCGACGACGAACGCCGCGCGATCCGCGCAAAACATGTTTCGGACTCCACGCGCGGCGCGCTCGCGACACGGACTGTCGCTGAGCGTTTCCGCAGGGAAGATGAGGCGCTTGAGAAGTTTTCCGAACACGATGAGGCCGTCCTCTGGTTCGATGCGTGCCTGTTCGACCAGTCGATCCTTGTCCGCCAGTTGGACTGGTTCTCGCGGCGCGACCTCGGCAAAACGAAGCTCAGCCTGATCAGCGTCGGCGAATTCCCCGGCGTGGAGAGATTCTGCGGGCTGGGGGATCTCATGCCGAAGGAGATGGCCTCGCTGTTCGACAAGCGGCACGAAGTCACCGCGGCGGAGAAAGAGCTGGCGCGCAAAGCCTGGGCCGCCCTGCGCTCGCCGGACCCGACGGCCATCGAGAAAGTCCGCGAAAGCGACACGTCTGCGCTCCCGTATCTTGACGACGCACTGATGCGCTGTCTCCAGCAGTTTCCCTCGGTTCGAAATGGCCTGAACCGGATCCAGAACAGCGCGCTGAAGGCGGTTGCGACCGGCCACTTCCAACTCGTGGACATCTTTGTGCAGGTCGATCACCGCGAGGACCGGCCGTTCGTCGGGGACACCACGCTGTGGCAGGTTCTCGACGGAATGGCGTCGGGCAAACACCCGCTGATTTTTGTAAACGGTCCCGGGCGCCTGCCGCTCTGGAACCCGCCGCGGAACTTGGCGGCGTGGGAGATTCTTGTCACGGAGACCGGTGTCGAGGTGCTGGAAGGCAAGAAGGACTGGATCGAGTTGAACGGGATCAACCGGTGGATGGGCGGGGTTCATCTTGCCCGGGGCAAACCGATCTGGCGGTGGAATGAGCAGGAACGGAAGCTGGTGAAGAAGTAGACGATGAATCGTGGAAGGAGGCCCCATGAGCACAGCCACTGAGACTGCAGCATCGGTCCGCCACAACTCGGCCCCCGTCTTTGCCAGCCTGGTCGTTCTCGTCGCGACCGGTTTCGTGGACTGGTTCACCGGCTACCGGTTCAATTTCTACATTTTCTATTTCATCCCGATCGCGTTCGCATCCTGGTACACGGGAAAAATATCGACCTATGCGATCACGGTAAGCTCCGCGGTCAGCTGGTTCCTGTGCGACCTGTTCACAAATCCTCTTCACCCCGAGTTTGTCCTGTCCTTGTGGAACGTCCTGGTCACGGTGGCCTCGTTCATGGTTCTCGCATTCGCGCTTTCGGAGTTCCGCAGGGAGTACATCCGGGAGCAGGAGCTGAACGCCAAGCTGCTTGAGGCGATGACCCACATCAAGCAGTTGCGCGGCCTGCTTCCGATCTGCGCAAACTGCAAGAAGATCCGCAACGACGACGGCTATTGGGAACAGGTTGAAACCTACTTCCAGGAGAACTCCGACATCGCGTTCACCCACGGGTTCTGTCCGGAGTGCGTGAGGAAGCTGTATCCTGAACTCTCGGATGCGACGCGCTGAATACCGATGAAATCCCTATGGATCATCCTGTTCTTCGTCGCTTTTCTTCTGCTGGGCCTGGCCATTTACGACGACTTCGGTGCTCATTGGGATGAATCCACCAACCAACGGTTCGGCCGGGAATGGGGTTCGTACGCGGAGGGGTTCGTCACCTCCGCGCCCGGGATGACATTCGAACAACTGGTGTCCAAGCCATGGTTCCTGAATCACGATGTCATCCATGGCCCGTTCTTTGAACTCGTTCTCTATTTCGCGGCCAAGGCGTTTCTTCCTGAGAAACCCGACCCCGCGGACGTTGTTCTCCTGCGGCACGCCGCGGTATTCCTGCTGTTCTACATATCCTGCATTGTTTTCTATCTTCTCTGCAGGCGCTTTTTTCGGCGCCGCGCGCTCGCCGTTGTCGGGACCCTGATGCTGATCCTTCATCCAAGGATTTTCGCCGGCGCATTCTACAACTCCAACGATCTGGCCCTTCTCTCGCTTTACATCATCAGCACGTGGACGCTCTTCCGGTATCTGGACAAACCCGGCGTGGCGAACGTGGTTCTGCATGCGCTGGCCAGTGCCGCTCTCGTTGATGTGCGCGTCATCGGCGGTGTGATGCCGCTCCTGACGGTGATTCTCGTTTCGGCGGAACTTGGTTCCGGCCGGAGGGAGGGAAAGAGCGTTCGCGCGTTTGCCTTGTCCGGCGTTGCGTATCTTTCACTGTTCGCTGCGTTCATGATCCTGTTCTGGCCGCTTCTTTGGGAGGATCCCGCCGCCAATTTTCTCCTGGCGCTCACTCAGTCGACCTTCACAGGCAGGCCGGGGA
>JAQTRC010000016.1 GCA_028712665.1 Desulfuromonadaceae bacterium | reverse complement strand
GCAGCCCCCATATCCATTACGCTGGCGGTAAGTTCACGCATCGGCGCAAAGCCGGGGGATGATGCTCCGACTATGACAGGCACTCTGCCGTTAACCCGGTTAATAACCCGTTTGGCAAATGTACGTGACTCCTCGGCGGTAAGCTTGGCGGCCTCACCCATAATGCCGAGAATCGTGATTCCGGTCACTCCGGTCTTGAGATACGCATCAACCATGCTGTCGGTACTTGCGAGATCCAGCGAGCCATCCCCGGCAAAAGGTGTCACTGCGATAATGTAGACCCCCTTGGCGGTTTCATCCAGAATTGCCATGTCATACTCTCCTGTAAATTATTAACCAGCTGTTTTTATGCGTTTTAAGTACGATCTAATCATTTTTGGCAATCGAATTTTGATAGCGCGCCCTGTTTTCGTCATTCGGCGGATATAATCCGGGAAGTTCGGCCCCGTTTTCGACCTGGCTTTTAATCCACTCTTCAAGACGTTCCTGTTCAATTGCGTTTTCAACCACGTAGCCAACCACTGCATTGGGAATTACAACGGCGCCGTCATCATCTACAACTATAATATCATCAGGATATACAGCCACCCCTCATACTCTTTCAATTATTTTCAAACGTTGGCTATATATCCGCCATCTACCCGGATCGTAGAGCCGGTCAGATATGAAGCGGCACTGCTTGCAAGAAATACAACTACATTGGCGTATTCTTGAGGAGTTCCATAACGGCCTATTGGAATGGATGCCGTGCTCTCCGATGAAACATCTTCGATGGTGCGATTTTCCCGTTTGGCCTTCTGCTCATCAAGAAAGCGGATTCGATCCGTACCGATCCGGCCCGGCAAAATGATATTGGCCGTAATGCCATCACGTGCCACTTCTCTTGTCAAAGTTTTTGACCATCCGACCAGAGACATCCGCAGGGCATTCGATATGCCCAGATTCGGAATGGGGGCGATTACGCCTGAGGATGTGCTGGTAATGATCCTCCCCCATTTTTGTTTTCTCATAGCCGGGAGAACCCTGTCGGTAATGGCAATAACAGAAAGCACCATTGATTGGAAATAATTGGCCCACGCTGCCGGATCCTGACCGGAAGCCGGTGTTGGCGGTGGCCCACCGGTGTTGTTGAAAAGGATGTCAACCTGACCAAACTCTTCTTCAATGGACGCCACATGACCATCAATAGAGGCGATATCGCCCAGGTCCCACAAAAGAGGCAAAACCTGACCGCCGTTTTTGCGGATCTCCATAACCGTTTGATCAAGCGCTGACCGATTTAGATCTGCAACGGCAACTTTTACACCTTCAGCGGCAAGCGTTGCAGCAACCACGCGCCCAATACCGCCCCCTCCGCCAAGCACCAACGCTGTTTTACCATTCAAACCAAAGTCCATATCCTTATCCTTTCTGTTCAGAGACTTAAAAGAACAATCTCCCCGTTATGCCGGTGCGTTCTCTCTTCTTCACGGGTGGTCTGTCGCCTGTTGTTCAAGCTGAAAAAACGACAACATGGAGTCAGCTCCTGCTTCCGGTAATAAGTGTGTCTTTTACGAATAAGAACAGCAGAATGGAAATGGCAAGTCCGCAAAAAGGAAACAGAAACGCACGGTGATATGCCGCTGCGGAATAGCTGCCTGTTACATGCGGAAATCGATCCAGAACTATGCCGACAAGCAGCTGAATAACCGCCACCCCGGATACCACAAAGAAGTTGAGCGTGCTCAGGGCTGTTCCCGCGATTGAGTGCGGAAACATTTCACGAACCATCGGATAGATTGATATTCCGGACGACGCGCTGATACCGATAGCGAAGAACAATAATTTCAGCATTACGGGCGAAAGGTGCTCCGCCGGGCCGAGGAGGAACATCAGGAGTGCGAGTGTAATGCTCTGGCCGATCAACAATGTTTTTTTGCGGGATTTGAGCAGATGGGTGGAAATCTTCCCAATGCAAAGGCACCCTGCAATGAACCCCCCGGCGGAACAGAAGAGGATGCCGCCCGCCACGGATCTGCTTGCATTGAAGACATCCATCAGATAGGGCCCGCCCCAGAGACTTTGTACAAGCATGTTGTTCCCATAATAGAAAAAACCGAGTGTTCCAAGAAGCCAGAATGAGGTATTTCCAAAAACGGACCGCAACCCTCCAATCGAAGAGGTTCTTGCGGGCGGGGCGTATGGGCTGACCATTTCGGAAGTTTCGTCAGGGGGCGGTTTGTCAGCGGCCACTGTACATACCAGGGTTGTGGCGACTACTTGCACCAAAGCGACAACAAGCAATGCGCTCCTCCATCCAAAGAATGAAACGGACAGGGCGAGCGGGGCGGTAGCAAAAAGATTGCCCAGGTTGCCAATTGCCATAATAAAGCCGGCTATGACCGCAAACTCCTGCGGAGTAAACCAGTTGGTGAATATTTTCAACGACCCCATCAGGACACAGGAAGTCCCGATTCCGAGCAGAACCCTTCCAGCCAGCGCGGCATGATAGTTGGGGGCCATGGCGAACAGAACGATACCTGTCGTAGTCATGACCCCCAGGCCGCAGACAACAATCTTGCCTCCGAAACGGTCAAGCATTAAACCGAGCGGGATCTGCGCAAGAGCGTAAACAATGAAAAAGATGCTCGACAGTGTTGCCAGCTGGGTTGCCGACAGATTGAAGTCGGCGGAAATGTCCCGGGCCACTACGGCCATGGAAACTCTGAAAAAGAGCGCCATGACGTACAGGAACGAGAGGACGGAGAATATCTTCCAGCGGATCGACATGAAGTGCCTTTGAATCAGGAGTTCATCTTGCTACATGCCCGGTCTGTTCAGACTCCACTCCCAGTGCAACAAGAAAGCGCGACACCATGTTGTATGCCGCAATCACCCCCACCAGTTCGACCATGCTCTGATCATCCGGCAATGAGACCTTCGCATCTTCAAATGTGCTGTCGCGTACCTTCACCGTTCGCGTCATCTCAAGGGTTAGAGCGATTACGGCACGCTCGGCGGAATTAAATAGGAGCGTTTCATTGGCTAAGGAGTCAAAATCGTGGAGCGCTTCAAGCTGGGCTGCCGTTCCCCCAGCCTTTATGAACTCCGGCGAATGGTGGTGGAACTCATACTCTGCACCATTCAACACAGCAACGCAGCATATCGCAAGTTCGCGCAGTTTCGGCGGAAGAGTCAGTCCGCTTCTTACCTCTCCCAGAAATGCGTTCCATCCCTTCGTGAAGGGAGGGCTGTGTAGCAACATGCGATCAAGGTTCAGTAGTGTCCCACCGCGTCGGGCGCGTACGGATCTCACTAGCTCTTCCGGTCTGTCAATTTCAGCTGGTTTATACTGAATACGAGGCATGATTCCTCTTTAATTGAAAGGGGGCCAGAGGAGAAAGAGGCTGATACACCCCCCCTGTTCGTGAAAGACCCTCCCGGCAAGGCTTACGTCTATTCCAACTTCTGAACAGTAAGCAAGAGTTCCGGTATGCTCCTTCGATAATCGCTCATTCCAGGAATAACCCCCTGCCGTATAATACTCTTCGGTGCCCGGGTCTGTCCGGGCAGAAAAGCCGGAAAAAGACCAGGGAACGCCAAAACTCATATCTACCGGCAGATGAGTAACCGAATTAATAAACTTGATCCGGCATTCCTGCCAGGCCCAGAGCCAGACGATAAAACCGCTGCCGCGGTCCCTGACGATTTTGACAGGTCTTACGCTCACTGCTACAAACAGCAGAGCGGCAAGTATGATCACAATGGTCAGATTCAGTCTGGCTCCCGGACCCGCAAAAATCACTTCAGTATGCCTTTTTCCTTGTAATAGCGGAGTGCGCCCGGATCGTACGGGATGGTGCCGTGAACAAATTTAGCCGCATTCGCAAGCGTATTGTCCTTGGCCGCCTTCACCGCTTTCTGTAGTTCATCCTGATGTTCAAACATCGCCTTGGTGATGGCATAGGAGTATTTCTCCGGCAGACTCTTCGGACCGACGAAGAGGTTCCAGAAGGCCAGGGTATGAATGTCCTTGGCCGTTCCGTAAACGCTTTTTGGAATTATCCCGGATTCCATCACGCCCGGGTACTTTTTGAGCAGTTTCTTGACAATATCCCCTTTAGGATCAAGATCCACCATTTCCAGCTTGGTTCCCTTGCGGGACATCGTGGTTGCCAATTCGGTCACTGAACTTGTCGGGAGGCCGCCGGACCAGAAATAGGCGTCAAGCGTGCCCTGAGCCATCGATTCCCCGGACTCGCCCGCACCGAGGCGATCCTGTTTGGCCAGATCGGAAGTCTTTACACCTGCGGCTTCCATCACCATAAAGGCTTCCAGCTCCGTGCCGGAACCGGGCGCCGCGGTTGAGACCCGTTTCCCTTTCAGATCGCCCACGCTCCTGATGCCGGAACCGGGAGCGGCCACGATGTGCAGAACGTTGGGATAGGCGGCCCACAGCACGCGAGTATCGGTGGCGGGCTTGCCCTTGAATTTGTCAAGAGCCCCGGTGTAGGCCAGGAAAGCTGTATCAGGCAGCAATATACCCATATAATAGGTGTTTTTCTTCGGGTCGGTGCGGCGCTGAATAAGCAGCATGTTATCAACCGATGCTGCGGTCTGGATCGCGGTTGCGTCCACCCCGGCGTATTTGGTCAGAATTTCAGCCAACGCGGTTCCGTAATAGTAATACACTCCTCCAATGCCGCCGGTGGTGATCAAAATTTTCGGTTTCTGCTCCGCAGCGCCGGCCAGACAACCAAACCCCAAAATGATCGTTAAACAAACTGCACCAATAATCCTCTTCATACCTGCCTCCTTGATAGTATTTTGCTTCTAACAACATGTAGCAGAGCTGCGCTCTGGGACTATTATTCAAGGCATCTGGTTCCTGTCAGGAAGCCTCAAGGGCAGCATTGTTGTTTGCCGAGTTCTTTTTCCCTATAAAGAAGATGGCAGCAACAACCAGAACCGAAAGGTTGATCCACAAATTAGGAATAAACAGACCAATTGATAAAATGCCGAGAGCCCATGACTCCCATTTAACCAGCGGACGCCTGGCGTATCCGACTGTGGCTGCGGCCATGCAGACCGCTCCGGCCGATACCACAGCCAGTCTAAGCAGGAACTCGCTAATGGTAGTGAAGGCGGAGGAGGTCCGCCACATCGGGATTATCAGCAGGGCCGTGCCTTGGTAGGCCAGTATGAAGGAGAAGCCGAGCAGGTATTTTGGCAGGGCCACCTTGGCGGCGTACATTCCCGTCTTTAGAGGATCGGTATGAAAAACCGAGGAGGAGGCATACGCGGAAAGTGCCACCGGCGGCGTGACATCGGCCAGAATTGCGTAATACATCAGGAACATATGGGTGGACAGCAGGGCGGCTTCCGCCGGAATACCGTTAGCCATGGCGATCTTGATGATGGCAGGGGCTGTCAGGGAGGAGGCAACGACATAGGTGGCCGTGGGCGGTATCCCCATCCCCAGCAACAGCGCGAAACCGGCGGCGAATAGTGTGGCTACCAGCAGGCTTTCACCGGAAATCATCGTCAGGATCTGTGAAAATTTATTCGGCAAGCCGGTCATGACCATCAGTGTCAGGATCAGGTTGGCGCAAACCACAGCAGTTCCGATCGGGATCAGCGAGGAGAAGCCGGTTGCGAGTCCCTTGAGCAGGACCATCGGACTTTTGGGGCGGAGTGTCGGGTCAAGGCAGGCGAGAATTATGAAGAGGATAATGGAGCAGAGTACGGCCAAACTTACGGAATAGCCAAAATAAATGAACCCTACGATCAAAAGGATTGGCAGAAAGATAAAACTGTAACGACGAAAATATTTCCCGTCGTACTGCACCTGTCCTTCAACCGGTTTGATATTGTTCTTTTTTACATAGAGATAGTTATAGGAGATTATCGCTATGATGTAGAGCAGCATCGGCCCCAGCGCCATGATGCAGATCCATAAATAGGGAATGGCGAGGATCTCCACCATGACAAAGGCCATCGAACCAAGTACCGGAGGGGTGATCATGGCGATCGTGCCTGAGGTGGCGGCAATACCGGCGGCTTCGTAGCGATCGTACCCCCCCTTTTCGAACATCGGCTTGCTGATCGTCGAGACAAACTGCGTGTCGGCCGCGCCCGATCCGCTGAACATCCCCATGAAAACCGACGCGATTACCGTGACTATGCCGGGGCCATCGGCCCTCCCGCGTGCGGCCAGTGAAGCGATATTGCCGATAATGCGCCCAAGATCAAGGGCGCTGATAATCCCGCCCAGGATGGTGAAGTACACCAGATATTTGACCGAGACACCGGTTATCATGCCGAACAGGCCCGCCTCGGTCTCGCTGAAAAGCTTTGCCAGCAGCAGATCGAAGTCGAATGTAGCGTGAGCCAGGACACCGGTGAAAAGATTGCCGTACAGGTTGTAGAGCAGGAACGTCAGCACAAGACAGGGGAGGATCGGCCCGGTGTAGCGGTACACCTGCCCCAGCAGCAGCATCGTCAATCCGAAAGCCATTACCAGATCCCACGGTTCAGGAATCATGGCCCGATCAATGATGTCCTTGAACATGATCACCTGATAGAGGTATGGAATTATGACCAGCAGGGCCGCCAGCTTATCCATCCACCACCCGGAGCGTGGGTAGAGTGTCGGCAGGATGGCGGCCACCCAGAAAAGCGATGCGCAAATGCTGAATTTGGGATCCAGACCGATCTTCCAGAAGGCGTAGAGCGGAAAACCGGCCATGATAGCGAATACGTAAGCCCCCACCCCCGCTTTCCTCACATGGGCCCTGGAAGAGATCAGGTAGCCGCTGACCAGCAGGAAAAAGACGTGCGTTGCCCGCTGCACCTGGGTGAGGTCAAGGATGGAGATGGACATTTCTGAAAACGGCGTATAGGGGTGTATCACCAGGTAAAGACTGTACAGACTTGCTATGACAAGGACGGGTGTGACCAGAAAGCGGTTGAATCTGCTTTCGTCGGTGGTTTCAGAGTGCATTTCCATCGAATCTGTTTCCTTTCGCTAGTACAGAAATCCAGCCAACTCCATCATCATGACCTATTCAAACGGGCCGAGCGCCCGGCAACTTCTCAGCTTTTAGCAAATGAGAGCGCAGTTCTTACGTTGCCGACAAGGTTAATCAGTCGCGGCCCAATATCATTTTCAATCAATTCTTTCTGCATTTGAAATGATGCGCCGCTGCAACTGAATACCATGATGCTTCCATCATCAAGGGTCAGCGGCACTGCAACGGCATGCACCTCGCTTCTCCAGTTGCCAAAGCTTGTGCAATAACCGAACTTCTGGTAATCGGCCATCGCCTTTTCAACCCCTTCTTTAACATACGGCCAGTTTTGCTCGTCACTTGCACGGATCTGTTCCATCAACCCACTGCGCATTTCATCGGACAGGGCGCAGAGGAACGCTCGTCCCATCGAAGTAGTTGCAATCGGGATATTTGATCCCACATCAAGCTGGATGGAGAGTGTTGATGTGTTCCGGTAGGTATCAATGTAGATCATGTTCAGATGATCGCGAATCCCCAGGCTGACTGAAGCCTGTGCGTGTTCGGCAAGAGCCTGCATCAATGGCCGCGAGATCCGGCGTATATCCATCTGGGCCAGCTTGGCGTAACCAAGCCTGATTACAGCATTTCCCAGACAGTATTTATTATTGGTTTTGGAATAATTGAGATACCCAAGATCTGCAAGAGTGAATGTCAGTCGTGAAACGGTCGATTTTGGCAGCTTTGCCCTTTTTGAAATTTCCTGGTTACCAAGATAATGATCGCTGGGATGAAAGCAGCTCAAGACCTCAAGTCCGCGAGCCAGGGCCTCAACAAATTTACGCGAATCTTCAGGGGATTTGGCGACGCTCTGATCCTTTAACATTTTTTAAGCCTCATCTACAAATATTGATAGAACATGGTTTCTACTGCAGACAACTTTGCATAACGAAAATTTCATGTCAACAAAAATTAAATATTTTGGAAAATATATTCCACTATGCGGCACAAGTATGCTAATCGCATAAAACCGAGGTTTATGCTGCCAATAAACTTGTCTATAACGTAACTATCCGAATTGTATCGACATATTTAAAATATGCCGGCCATAAAGATACCCGGCAACAATTAAGCTTGCAACTTTATTTCTTTGTAGTATCGTAATATGCGAAATAGTTGTACTGCAGAACGGAATTTTAATGTTGAACTATTACTCAGAGACTTCGCGTCTAAAAAGGTGGCGATTGATTGGAAGGTCCGTTGAAACATATCCGGGTACTGGATTTAAGCCGGGTGCTGGCAGGGCCATGGGCTGGCCAAACTTTGGCGGATCTCGGCGCAGAAGTCATCAAGGTTGAACGTCCCGGCGTCGGAGACGATACTCGCGGCTGGGGGCCCCCATTCCTGGCCGACAAAGAGGGCAATCCAACCAGTGACTCAGCTTACTTTCTTTCCGCTAACCGGGGGAAAAAATCGGTCACGATTGATTTTACGCGTCCTGAAGGACAGGATCTGGTACGGCGGCTGGCTGCCGGCAGTGATATTGTTCTGGAGAACTTCAAGGTAGGCGGGCTGGCGCAGTATGAACTCGACTACGAATCGTTGAAAGCTGTCAATCCGGGAATTATCTACTGTTCAATTACAGGCTTTGGACAGACAGGGCCATATTGTCAGCGGGCCGGTTACGACTTCCTGATCCAGGGCATGGGCGGACTGATGAGTGTGACTGGAGAGCCTGATCGAGAGCCGGGCGGCGGACCGATGAAAGTCGGAGTGGCTATCGTTGATATATTCACCGGCATGTACGCTACGACCGCGGTCCTGGCTGCGCTGGCCAATCGCGAGCGGACCGGGATCGGTCAGTATATTGACCTCTCCCTGCTTGATGTACAGGTGGCAACACTGGCCAACCAGGCGACCAACTATCTTGTCTCCGGCCGTTCACCAGGGCGGCTGGGCAATTCACACCCCAATATAGTTCCATACCAGGTATTTGCCACCAGTGACAGTCATATCATTTTGACCGTAGGAAATGACGAACAGTACCGAAGATTCTGCACGGTAGCCGGATCACCTGAATTAGCGGACGACGAGCGGTACAATACAAATGCCGGACGGGTTCACAATCGGGACTCTCTTATTCCCTTGCTTTGTGACATTTTCAAGACCAGGAGCAACTCCTGGTGGATTTCAGAACTGGAAACAGCCGGTGTCCCTTGCGGTCCGATCAACACTCTGGAAGAGGTTTTTGCCGACCCTCAGGTACAGTATCGCGCGATGCGCCATGTTGTCGAGCATCCTGCCGGAGGGCAGGTCACTTTGGTCGGCACCCCGATGAAATTTTCGGCGACCCCTGCAGGCGCCACGCTCCCCCCTCCACAGCTCGGCGAACACACCGCGCAGGTGTTGGAACAGACACTCGGAATCGATCGTACTGAGATCGCCAGACTGCACGATGCAGGTGTTGTTTAAACAGCCAGGCATGGGCCTGATACGTAGTTATAGTTTTGTATTAATTCTTCGTTGACAAGAAAATATGTATTATGGTACTGGATTGCTAGTATAATTTTTTGAGCTGTTTTTTAGTGTCTACAATAACGTGATGATTAACGAGGAGATCACTATGAATTTCGGATTCACCGACGAGCAAAAAATGATGCAGGAGATGGCCAGGGATTTCGCCCAGAAAGAGATAGTTCCCACCCTGAAGGAAGATGAAGCCAATCACAGATTTCGTCCCGAACTTGTTAAAAAAATGGCCGGACTCGGGTTTTTCGGATGCGCACTGCCCGAAGAATACGGCGGCAACGGCTGCGGTTTCCTGGAGTCGGTAATCCTTGCCGAGCAGCTTGCTACCGTCAGTGGTTCCTCGCGCCTGCCGCTCAACATGCAGAACATCGGACCGGCCGTGACGGTCAACAAGTTCGGCACGAAAGAGCAGAAGGAGCGTTTTATCCCTGCCTGGGTCACTGCAGACTCCTTCGGTTTTTTCGCCATCACCGAGCCTAACTCCGGCTCCGACGTGGCCGGTATGGGGACCACGGCTACAGACCGCGGCGATCACTGGGAGCTGAACGGTCAGAAGATGTGGATTTCAAATGCTCACATCGGCGATTGGGGTCTGGTGTACGCTATGACCGACAAGAGCAAGAAATACAAAGGGATGACCTGTTTCATCGTCAATCTTAAAGGGAACGAAGGGATTGTCACCGCTTCGATCGAGACCAAGCTCGGCCTGCACTGCGCCCCGACAGGCGAGATAGCCTTCTGCAATGCAAAAATTCCGAAGGAGTCCGTCCTGGGAGAGGTCGGCATGGGCTTTCAGATCTGCATGTGGCAGCTCAACAACACCCGTATCAGCTGTGCAGCCGGTGCGCTCGGCATTGGCGGCGGAGCCATCCAGGCGGCTATCAATTACGCAAACGAGAGGACTCAGTTCGGCAAAAAGATCGGCTCGTACCAGATGATCCAGGCCCAGATAGCCGATATGGTCGCCGAGCATGAAGCGGCGCGCCTGCTGGTCTATCAGGCCGCCTGGCTGAAGGATCAGGGGCTACCCAACCAGCATCAGACATCCATGGCCAAACTTTTTGCTTCCGAAGCAGCCGTTCACGCCGCCAGCGATACGATGAAGATCTTCGGCAGCTACGGCTTCTCGACCGAATATCCGGCAGAGCGTTTCCTGCGTGATGCCCAGTCGCTAAGAGTCGTCGAAGGAACCAGCAACATCCAGAAAACCATTATTGCCGGCATCGCGTTGGGCGATGTGGCCAATCGGTAAGAAGACAGGCTGAATAATGCAGGCTAAAGGTTAAAGGTTGAAGGTTGAAGGTTTTAAGCATTTGACATTTACCTTCAACCTTCAACCTAAATACCTTGTTACTAAAAAAAGGAGTTGCCATGTCACGCAAACAGACACCACTTCGCCCGTACTTTGAGAAAATGGCCGATATCGGCAAGGCTCTGAACGAGGGAGAAATCCGGCGCTCAAAGGAAAACGTAGATCTCGTCCACGAGCAGGAGGAGATACTTGCCAAGGAGAACTTGAGGGTCAAGAACTCCGGAATTCCCGCCGAAAAAATTCATCAGCGGGGGGGGATGACTATCTATGACCGGTTGGATTACCTTGTTGATCCCGGCACATGGAGTCCTCTGCACACCCTCTACAACCCGCGGGACAATGAGGAAGGGTGTACCGGCGTCGTCAACGGCATCGGCAAGATTCAAGGGAAGTGGGCGGTCATCATCGGTTTCGACAACAAGGTCATGGCCGGCGCCTGGATTGCCGGACAGTCCGAGAATATCCTGATGGTTACAGACATGGCCAAGCGGCTCAACGTGCCACTGGTCTGGCTGACCAACTGCAGCGGTGTCAAGCTGATGGAGCAGGAGACCGTATATGCCGGACGCCGCTCAAGCGGAGCCCCCTTCTATCGCCATGCCGACCTGAACCATCTCGGTATTCCGATTCTGAACGGCATTTACGGCACCAATCCGGCCGGAGGGGGTTACCAAGGGATCAGCCCGACCATCCTGATCGCCCACGACGGGGCGAATATCGCTGTCGGCGGAGCCGGGATCGTAGGCGGCATGAATCCCAAGGGGCATATTGATGTCGAAGCTGCCCAGGCGCTGATAAATGCAACCAAGAATTTCAAGGCCAAAGATCCGGGGCGAGTAGAGACGCACTTCGACCAGACCGCCTACTTCCGGGAAGTTCACGAAAGCGAACAGGGTGTTCTGGATGGCATCAAGGACTACATGCGGATGATGCCGGCCTATGACCCGACCATGTTTCGGGTGGCCCTGCCGACCGCGCCAAAATTCCCGGCGGCCGATCTCAACATGATCCTCCCCGCCAACCAGAAGCGCCCCTACGATGCAATCCAGATTCTGGCGCGCCTTACAGATAACAGCGAGTTTATGGAATACCGCCCCGACTACGGTATTGAGGTTTTTACCGGTATTGCCAAGATCGACGGTTTCCCGGTGGCCTTTATCGGCAACCGCCAGGGAATCTTCCCCGGCTATCCCGAATATGCGAATGGGGCATACCCGGCGGTCGGCGGCAAACATTACCGTCAGGGGCTGATCAAGCAGGGGGAGTTTGTTACCCTCTGCGGGCGTGACAACCTTCCGATAGTATGGCTTCAGGACACCACCGGCATCGACGTCGGCGATCTGGCCGAGGAAGCGGAATTGCTCGCTTTGGGGCAGTCGCTCGTATACTCCATCGAGCAGACAGAACTGGCAATGATGTGCGTAGTTCTGAGGAAGGGGACAGCTGCCGCCCACTACATAATGGCCGGCCCTCAGGCGAACAACAACAACGCTTTTACCCTTGGAACGCCGCTGACAGAGATATACGTCATGCATGGCGAGACGGCCGCCGCCGCCTCATACGCCAGGCGCCTGGTCAAGGAGGACGAGGCGGGCAACGACCTCACTCCGGTGCTGGATAAGATGAACCAGATGATCCAGGACTATCAGGACAAATCGCGTCCGGCCTACTGCGCCAAGTCCGGTTTCGTTGACGAAATAGTTTCTCTGACCGACCTGCGGAAATACATTCAGGCTTTCACAGGGGCCAATTACCAGAATCCGAGGTCGATCACGCCGGTGCATCAGATGCTTCTTCCGAGGATTATCAAAGGGTAAGAGGAAAATGAAGTCGGCTCTCACAAAGGCACAACCAGAAGTAGGCGCTTTTAAGCGAGGACACAAAGAATTCAACTTTGTTTGTTTTGAAACATTAAATCATCGGGCGTTCCTGTAAATTTTGATAAACGCCTGGTATTCTTTGTGAACTTCGTGAGCTTTGTGCGACAACCGCCGTTGTTTAGATTCATAAGTTATCAAAATATATCGAACGGGGTGTAAGGATGAGCAAAGGCAAAAAACCACTCGGCATCACCGAAGTCGTCCTCAGGGACGCGCACCAATCTCTCTTCGCCACACGCATGCGTCTGGACGACATGCTTCCGATCGCGGAGAAGCTTGACAGGGTCGGTTACTGGTCCATAGAGATGTGGGGCGGCGCGACTTTTGATTCGTGCATCCGCTTCCTGGGCGAGGACCCCTGGGAGCGCCTTCGTGAGTTGAAGAAAGCCATGCCCAACACCAGGCAGCAGATGTTGTTCAGAGGGCAGAACATTCTGGGTTACCGTCATTATGCCGACGATGTGGTAGAGAAATTTGTCGAGCGGGCGGCCGTCAACGGCATCGACGTGTTCCGGGTTTTTGACGCGATGAACGATCCCCGCAACCTGGAGACGGCGATCAAGGCCGTTATCAAGCAGGGCAAACATGCCCAGGGCTCCATGTCCTACACCGTCAGCCCGGTTGACACAATACCCAAGTGGGTCGATCTGGCAAGGCGCATCGAAGACATGGGGTCACACTCGCTCTGCATCAAGGATATGGCAGGCCTGCTCTCTCCCTACGTCGCCTATGAACTGGTCAAAAAACTGAAAAAAGCGATCAATATTCCGATCCATATGCAGTGCCACGCGACGACCGGAATGTCGACCGCCGCATACGTCAAGGCCGTTGAGGCCGGTGTTGAGAATGTAGATACGGCGATTTCATCTATGAGCATGACCTACGGGCATTCTCCCACTGAAGCGCTTGTGGCGATAATGGAAGGTACCGAGCACGCCACCGGATTCGATATGGTGCTGTTGCAGGAGATCGCCGATTATTTCACCATCGTCCGGAAGAAATACGCCAAGTTCGAAGGATCGCTCAAAGGTGTA
Organism: Desulfuromonadaceae bacterium; assembly: GCA_028712665.1. Taxonomy (GTDB): domain Bacteria; phylum Desulfobacterota; class Desulfuromonadia; order Geobacterales; family Pseudopelobacteraceae; genus JACRCG01. The sequence continues at coordinate 33,448 of JAQTRC010000016.1, read as the reverse complement.
GATGCCAGGATTATCCTGGCCCAGGTTCCGGGCGGCATGCTGACCAATATGGAGAGCCAGCTCAAAGAGCAGAACGCAGCTCATAAGATGGATCTGGTCCTGGCTGAAATTCCGAGGGTCAGAGAGGATCTCGGGTTCATTCCGCTCGTCACCCCAACCTCGCAGATTGTCGGCAGCCAGGCGGTCATAAACATCCTGACCGGTGAGCGGTACAAATCGATGACCAAGGAGACCGCAGCAGTTCTGAAAGGTGAGTACGGTGCAACGTCGGCGCCGGTCAACAGAGAACTTCAGCTTAAGGTGCTGGCGGGCGCCGAGGCGATCACCTGCCGGCCGGCCGACCTGATCGAGGCGGAGATGGACAAACTTACCGCCGAGCTTCGCGAACTGATCGCTCAAAAGGGAATCAAGCCGGGCGAACATGAGGTGGAGGACGTGCTGACCTATGCCCTGTTCCAGCAAGTTGGGCTCAAGTTTCTTGAGAACCGGGATAACCCTTCCATATTCGAGCCTGTGCCAACCGGAGAGGAGGATTCCCCAAAAACTGCCCAGAAGAGCGTAGCTCCTGCAGCCGCTGGCGGTGAGACCTTTACCGTGACCGGCGGGGGGCAGAGTTTCGTGGTTCAGGTTTCGACAGTCGGAACTGCTGCCGCAGCCGCTGCGGTTGCAGCTGTACAGGCCGCAGGCGGAGGCGCCGTTGCTCCGGCAAAGGCAGAGGCGATGGGTTCTCCTCTGGCTGGAAATATCTGGATTGTCGACTGTAAAGCCGGCCAAAAGGTCGAAGAAGGAGACCTCCTCTTTGTTCTCGAAGCGATGAAGATGGAGTACGAGGTCTTTGCCGAAAGATCCGGAACTATTGCTGAAATCATGGTGCAGAAGGGAGATGCGGTGGGCGTGGGACAACCCCTTCTGACATTTGTTGGAACTGCGGTAGCTGTCGCGGCTGCTCCTGCAAGGTCGGTTTCCGCCCCGGCGGCGCCAAAGAACGGCATTGCAGCTCCACTGACCGGAAATGTATGGAAAATAGAAGTGAGCGAAGGGCAAAAGGTGCAGGGAGGCGATCTGCTGCTGATACTTGAGGCGATGAAGATGGAGAATGAGATCTTTGCAGACCGGGATGGAACCGTTGGACAGCTGCTCGTTCAGGAGGGAAACAGCGTCGAAATCGGTCAAATCCTTCTGACGCTGGTTTGATTAGATCAAAAAACGGCAGTTAAGCCACGGAGCCAGAGAGAGACAGAGAGGAAATTATGTCTAACCCTTTTATAATGCTTATCTCTGCCTCGCTTGGAAGCGCCTGCTGCCAGCTGTCTCTCTGTGGCAAATGTTTCTTCTGACATGAAACCGTCCGGCCAGGATTTCTACAGTGTGGAGGCCCATTATCAACATCAGGGGCTTGAGGCTGAGATCCTGGCCGCTCTTGTTGCGGCGGGCAGGGATCCCGATAATCTCAAACCGGAAGAGCTTGCGCCGATTGACGAGTTTCACATTCGCGGCCGGAAGGCGACTCTGGAACTGGCCCGCCAGCTCAACCTCGTGGAAAGCTCCAAGGTTCTGGATGTGGGGAGTGGTCTCGGCGGCCCCTCACGCTGCCTGGCTCTTGAGTTTGGCTGCCACGTCACAGGGATAGATCTTTGCGAGGAGTATTGCCGGGTTGCCGAGATGTTTGCCCATCGTCTCGGTCTCGACTCCCTGGTATCATACCTGCATGGCAACGCCCTCGAATTACCCTTCGATGATGCCGTATACGACCTTCTCTGGACACAGCACATGGCGATGAATATTGCCGATAAGGATAAACTCTACTCCGAGATGTGGCGGGTGCTTAAACCTGGCGGAGCGCTGGCTATCTATGATATTCTGGCCGGAGCGGGTGGTCCGGTCCGTTTTCCGGTCCCCTGGGCGCGAGAGCCCTCCACCAGCTTCCTTTTGTCGACTCAGCGGATGCGAGACATGCTGGAGAGTATCGGTTTCGAGGTTCTGATCTGGCGGGACACGACGGAAACGGCCAGATCCTGGTTCCGTCATCTGGGAGAGAAAATCCGCGCGGAGGGGCCTTTGCCACTCGGAATACATCTGCTGTTCGGGCCTGATTTCCGATTGATGGCGCAGAATCAGGTCCGGAATCTGGAAGAGAACAGGATTGCGGTCATTGAAGCGGTGGTAAGGCGGCCTGTTGAATGACTCTTTAATACTTGACATGCGAGTTAAGTATAGTTATATAGACGCCTCAATTATCGACTCGATCATCTATCCATTTGAGCTCTGAAAGATTTGTGGTAAATAACTACTGAATTAAATGATAAATCTCTCCGGAGGATATAATGGAAGTACCAAGGCTTAGGGAGTCATCGCTGGAAGTCGACAGCCGGATTGCCACTCTGACCTTTAAGCGTAACGACGTACGTAACGCCTTGACAGGAACGGCGCTGATAGATGATATTCTGGAGACCGTCAACTGGGCCAACAATGAGAGCGGTGTCTCGGTACTGATCATTACCGGAGACGGCGCGGCGTTTTGCTCAGGAGGCAACATAAAGGAGATGTATCATCAATCCGGAACATTCGCAGGTTCGGTGATTGATATCCAGGACAAGTATCGTCGCGGCATTCAACAGGTTCCGCTGGCCCTGCACAAAGCCGAGATCCCGCTCATAGCAGCCGTTAATGGACCGGCTATCGGCGCCGGTTTCGATCTGGCCTGCATGTGCGATCTGAGAATAGCATCAAGCCGGGCGGTCGTGGGAGAAACCTTCATCAATCTCGGGATTACTCCGGGGGATGGCGGCGCCTGGTTCATACAGCGCCTGATCGGTTATCAGCGGGCAGCCGAGCTGGCTCTCACCGGCAGATTGGTAAAGGCGGATGAGGCGCTGAAAATGGGAATTTTTCTGGAGGTAGTGGAGCCGGATTCTCTTCTTGCCCGTGCACGGGAACTGGCCGGCCAGATGGCCGCCAAACCTCCGCAGGTGCTCCGCCTGACCAAGCGGATGCTCAAGCTGGCCCAACGTTCCGAGTTGCAGGATTTTCTCGATCTCTGCGCAACATTTCAGGCGATGGCCCATCATACTGAGGATCATCTTGAGGCGGTCAAGGCATTCGTTGAAAAAAGAGAGCCGGTTTACAGAGGAAAATAGTAAAAGAGGTAATCCATGCTGATAGTATGCTGCATTAAACAGGTTCCAGACACGACCCAGGTTCAGATCGACCCTGTTACGAACACGCTGGTGCGTGATGGCATCCCCTTTATCGTCAACCCCTACGACACACACGCGCTGGAAGAGGCCCTGCGTCTTAAAGACCGCTTCGGGTGCAAAGTTGCCGCCATCTCGATGGGACCTCCCAACGCCGAAGGCACTCTGAAAAAAGCCCTGGCATTGGGAGTAGACTACGCTATCCTGCTCTCCGACAGGGTTTTCGGCGGGGCCGACACCCTTGCCACCAGTAACGTGCTCTCTGCTGCAATCAGCAAGCTGGACTCCGAGGTTGACAAAGTCGGCCTGGTACTCTGCGGCAAACAGACCATCGACGGCGACACGGCCCAGGTCGGCCCCGGCATCGCCAGCCGTCTGGGGTTCCAGCAACTGACGCTGGTAGACAAAGTTGTTGACTTCGACCTGTCCGGCAATAAGATCCGCGTCAGCCGCAAACTCGAAGGACGCCACGAAATCGTCGAAGCACCCTTGCCGGCGATGCTTACCGTAGTCCGCGAACTGAACCGCCCACGCTATCCCAAAGTTCCGATGCGCCTCGCCGCCGTTGATGCGGTGGTCGAACTCTGGAACAACCAGGTACTCAAACTGGATGAACAAAAGATCGGCCTGAAAGGCTCCCCCACCTGGGTCTCGAAAATATTCTCACCCGAGCGGGACAAGGGTGAAATCCTGGGAGACGGCTACGCCGACCCGGAAGGCACCGCCGCGCTGCTGATAGAGAAACTGATGGCAAAGGATATGCTGCCACTTTAAGAAGCAGATTAAGGTTTCCGTTCGCTACGCTCACTGGTTGAGGTTAAGAACACTCTTTTCTCAACCTCAACCTCAACCTGAGGATAAATTATGACCGAAACAAAACCAAAACCGAAGAAACCACGCGGCGTTGCCCACCTTCTTGACGGCCTCTGCATCGCCTGCGGCGCACGCTGCCAGAGCGCCTGCCCGGTCAATTGCATCGAGATGACCGACAGCGGCGAACCGATCATCGAAACCGGCAAATGCATCGGCTGCCTGAAATGCGTCAAGATCTGTCCGGCAACCGCTATCGAAATGTATTTCACCCCCGAGGAGCAGAAGATCCTCGACGAACTGGCCGCCAGCGCCGCTCCCGCCGAAGAAGAGCTCGATCCGGAAGCCGCCGCACTTGCGAAAAAGCTCTCCGCCTACCGCGGCGTCTGGGTCTTCGTAGAACAGACCGAAGGGGAACCGGCCAAGGTTTCCTGGGAACTACTCGGCGTAGGCGCCGGACTTGCCCAGACCCTGGGCGTTGAACTCTCGGCCCTCGTCATCGGGCAGAACGTCGAGCACCTCTGCGGCGAGGCCTTTGCCCACGGGGCCTCCAAAGCATATCTGATGGATGCCCCGGTATACGAGCACTACCGCACCGAAGCATACGTCGAAGCCTGCTGCCACCTGATCGAAAAATGGAAACCGGAAGTCATCCTGATGGGCGCCACCGGCATGGGGCGCGACCTGGCCGGGGCCATCGCCACCCGCGTCGGCACGGGCCTGACAGCCGATTGCACCGGCCTCTCCATCGACGACAAACGGAACCTGATGCAGACCCGCCCCGCCTTCGGCGGCAACATCATGGCCACCATCATGTGCGACAAATTCCGTCCACAGATGTCGACCGTACGTCCCAACGTCATGCCGATGCCGGAATACAGACAGGGCGCCCAGGGGACGATCATACGAGACACTTTTACCGTTCCTGAAGAGAACATCCTCACCAAAGTCATCGAGATCATCCATGACGCGCATGGCAAGGGGGCCGTAGACATAACCGCTGCCGAATTCATCGTTTCCGGCGGCCGCGGCATGATGGGACCTGAAAACTTCGCCATGCTGCAGGAGCTTGCCGACGAACTTGGCGGGGTTGTCGGAGCCTCGCGCAGCGCCGTGGACGCAGGCTGGATGCCGGGCGACCGCCAGGTTGGCCAGACCGGCAAAACCGTCCGTCCCAAGATCTACATAGCCTGCGGCATCTCGGGCGCCATCCAGCATCTGGTCGGCATGCAGGACTCGGACATGATCATCGCGATAAACCGCGACCGCCAATCCCCGATTTTTGAAGTTGCGACCTACGGCATAGTCGGCGACCTGTTTAAGGTTATTCCGGCGATTACAAAGAGGATCAGAGAATTGAAAAAGGAGTCAGGAGCCAGAATACATAGGTCAGAATAAGAGCACAAAAACAAGCTTTTATTCTCTCTCCAGACTTTTTTTCTCCTGAATAATGACGTAAAGAGGTTTTTCCATGACACCAAACCCAACCATATTTATCCCGCTCCTGCTCGCAGCCCTGGCCGTCTTTGCCTGGAGTTGCTGGAAAAGGTTCAGCCTTATCTCGCTCGGCCAGGCCGAAGAGCGTTTTGACAACATCGGCACCCGCATAAAAGACATGCTCCTGTACGCCTTCGGCCAAAAACGCGTACTTGCCAAACCGTTCGGTTTCAACCACTTCGTCATATTCTGGACGTTCATAATCCTGATAGTGGCCAATACCGAATTCATCCTGAACGGGATATTCCCCCACACCATTAAGCTGATAAAGCTTCCGTTCGAGCTTTACGTCCCGCTGGCCTTCATGATTGACATCGCCTCTTTACTGGCTTTGGTTGCCGTGTCCGTCGCGGCGGTGCGACGGATAATTGCTCCCCCGTACCCTGAGGCACGCACGCCCGAGGCTTTTTTTATCCTGGGACTGATCGCAATACTGATGTTGGCCTCGTTCGGACTGAATGCCACCGAATTGGCGAATGTCATGTTCAAATCCAATGCTGACCCTGCCTCATTTCTATTCACGGCGCAAAAAATCATGCCGGTATCAGCCCAACTGGCAGGGATGTTGCCGCAGATGCATCTGGGAACGATCCACACCATTTCCTGGTGGGCCCATGCGCTTTCGCTGCTGGCATTCATCTGCTACCTGCCGAACAGCAAACATATGCATATACTGACCGCTATCCCTAACTGCTTCTTCATGAGACTGGAGAAACCGAACACCCAGATAAGAGAAGATTTTGCAATCGGAAACAGCTTCGGAGTCGACCAGGTCGACCGCTACAGCTGGAAAGACCTCCTGGACTCCTTCTCATGCACAGAATGCGGGCGATGTCAGAATGTCTGCCCGGCCACCATAACCGGCAAGCCGCTCAATCCGCGCGGTGTGATCCACGATATCAAGGTCAACCTGCTGAAAAATTGCAGCCGGCTTAAAATGGGAGAGAAACCGGAGACTCCGCTGATCGGGGATAACGGCGAGGGGAGCATCTCCGAAGAGGCGATCTGGGGCTGCACCACCTGCGGAGCCTGCATGGAGGCCTGCCCGGTCTTCATCGAACAGATGCCTAAAATTATCCAGCTGAGAAGGCATCTGGTGGAGACCGATGCCAGGTTCCCTGAGGAGCTTCTGAACCTGTTCGAGAACATGGAAGGGAGAAGCAACCCCTGGGGCATAGCGCCCACCGAACGCTCCAAGTGGTGCGGTCAAATGAATGTAAAGACGTTCGACAAGGAGACCACCGAATATCTCTTCTACGTCGGCTGTGCAGGCTCCTTCGACTCACGCAGCAAGCACGTAAGTGTTGCCTTGGCGCAGCTCTTGGACAGGGCGGGCGTATCTTGGGGCATTCTCGGCAAGGATGAGAAATGCTGCGGTGACAGCGTCCGGCGACTGGGCAACGAATTCGTCTTCGACAGGATGGCCAGAGAGAACGTGGCCACTTTCATCGAGAAAGGGATAAAGAAGGTCATCACTCAGTGCCCGCACTGCTTCACGACCCTGAAAAACGATTACAGACAGTACGGTCTGGAGCTGGAAGTGATTCACCATAGCGAACTGCTTCGCAACCTGGTACAGGACGGTTACCTCAAACTTGAAAAAACGACTCAGGAGATGGGAGCGCTCCTCATTCACGATTCCTGCTACCTGGGACGGCACAACGATGTCTACGATGCCCCCAGAGAAGTTATACAGGCGGCCACCGGAAACGCCCCCGCCGAAATGGAACGGAACAGGAACAACGCTTTCTGTTGCGGGGCAGGCGGAGGCCGTATGTGGATGGAGGAGCATACCGGAGAGAGGATCAACCTGACCAGAGTCAAGGAGGCGCTGCTTAAAAAGCCGGACACTATCTGTGTGGCCTGCCCCTACTGTCTGACCATGTTCGAAGACGGGTTGAAGGATCTGAAAGCCGACAATATCATTGTCAGGGATGTTGCCGAAGTCATGGCGGAAGCCGTGTTGAGATAGCCGGAGCGGTGCCGTTTATGCAAAAAAGAGAGGTTCCGCATTGAGGATAGATTTTCACGTTCATCTGGGCCTTTATACCCATCACCAGCCGTGGGTGACTGAATGGATAAAGCAGGTTCATCCTGAAGGGTATGACGAATATATCAGGCAGTACAACGATCCGGGCGCTTTTGAAGATCTCCTGTCGGCTGAAGGGGTCGATTATGCCTGTATTCTGGCGGAATTAAGCCCGATCACCACCGGAATCTGCACCAACGAGCAGGTGCGTGACTTCTGCCGGGGACGGAGCAGGTTGATCCCCTTTTGTGACATCAATCCATACATGTTCACCGACCTGGGAGAAGAGTTGCGCCGCAAGGTGAACGATGAAGCCTTCCGCGGGATAAAGCTCTACCCCACCTACCAGCATTACTATCTCAACGATCAAAGGATGTACCCGCTCTATCAGGCCGCTCAGGATCTGGGCATTCCTGTTTTGATTCACACCGGTTCTTCTGTCTTTAAAGGATCTCGCCTTAAATATGGTGATCCGCTGCATCTCGATGACGTTGCGACCGATTTCCCTAACCTTAATCTGATTATGGCCCACTCAGGCAGGGGCTTCTGGTATGACCGCGCCTTTTTCCTCTCTAAGCTTCACTCAAATATCTACATGGAGCTTTCCGGTCTCCCCCCCTCAAAACTGATGACCTATTTCCCCGAACTGGCCCGCAACACCGACAAGGTGATATTTGGCAGCGACTGGCCCGGAATGCCCCGGATCAGACGGAACATGGACGCCATCAGCCAGCTCCCGCTGCCGAAGGAAGGGATAGAAAAGATTCTGGGCGGCACCGCTGCCAGACTGTTGCATCTGTAGCGTAGCTGCTCTTCTGCTTGACGATTTGGAAAGGAGTGTTCTGATGCATTGCGAACCGTTTGAATATGAAAAACCTGTCTCGCTGAGGGAGTTCGAATCCCTCTATGCTGCCAAGGGCGAGGATGCGAAGATTCTGGCCGGAGGGACCGACCTGATGGTGCTGATCAAGGAGAAGCTGCTGGCGCCACGGCTTCTCATCGATATATCCGATCTGCATGAACTGCAGGGGATATCCTTCGACTCCCGGCAGGGGCTGACGATCATGGCCGGCACCAAGATCGCCGAGATCGAGCGGAGCGCGCTGGTGAAGGAACACGCTCCGGCGCTGGCCTATGCCGCAGCGAACCTCGGATCGAACCAGGTGCGCTGGATGGCGACCATGGCCGGCAACATCTGCCACGCCTCCCCTGCGGCCGAGACCCCACCGGTCCTGCTGGCGCATGATTGCGAACTGATCATCGGGAAACAGGGGGGCGAGCGGACGTTACCTATCAGCCGATTCTTCCTCTCCTACCGCAAAACCGCACTGGAGCCGGGGGAGTATCTCAAGGCTTTTCGCCTCCCCCCCCTGCCGGAGAGAAGCGCGGTTGCCTACCGCTTTAAGGGGCTCAGGAGGGCGATGGAGATCGACATGCTCAACATTGGGGCCTACCTGGAACTCTCCGAAGAAGGGCAGAGTGTCAGCGACATTCGCCTGGCGATGGGTTCGGTCGGTCCGACCACCTACCGGGCAACCGCCACCGAACAGAGATTGAAAGGGATGCAGATCGATGATGAGTTCTTCGCGACCGCCTGCGGTGGAGTTGTACAGGAAGCGTCTCCGATCGATGATGTGCGCGCTTCTGCCGAATACCGAAACCGGGTGATAGGCGTGTTGACCCGCAGGGCGCTGGAAGAGTGTCTTGAGATTATTGCGTCAAGGGGGAATAAAGCGTGAAAAAGCTGATAAAGCTGGAGATAAACGGCGAGAACTTCGACCTGGCGGTTGAACCCACCGCCTATCTGATCGATGTAATTCGCGAATCGGTCGGCCTGACCGGCACGAAAAAAGGGTGCGGCATCGGCGACTGCGGGGCCTGCACGGTCCTGATCGACGGCAGGCCGGCCCTGTCGTGCATTACTCTGGCAGTGGCCTGCACCGGCAAGGCCATCACAACGATAGAGGGGTTGAGCAAGGGGACGGAGCTGCATCCGGTACAGAGAGCTTTCATCGACAAGGGGGCTGTCCAGTGCGGTTTCTGCACCCCTGGGATGGTACTCTCCTCCAAAGCGCTGCTGGACGAGAATCCTCATCCCAGCCAGGACGAGATCAAAACCGCGCTGGCCGGCAACCTCTGCCGCTGTACCGGTTACGCCAAGATTGTAGAGGCGGTCGAACATGCGGGCCAGCTTCTCTCCGGGGAGGTCACCCATGAGCAAGCATGATTTTGACGTAATCGGCAAAGACCAGAAGAGAAAAGACGGTCCCAAAAAGGTCAAGGGGGAGCACGAGTTCGCCGACGACATCCAGTTTCCGATGATGCTGCATGGACGGATCAAGCGTTCCGACATCGCCCATGCGCGGATTATCAGCATAGACACATCAAAAGCCGAGGCGCTGGCCGGTGTCAAGGCCGTGCTGATCGGCTCCGAAACCCCTATCAAGTATGGCATCGTCCCACAGATGCCGACCGAGTACGCCCTGGCACACCAGAAGGTACGCTTTTACGGCGAACCGGTTGCGGCGGTGGCGGCGGTGGACCCTGAGACGGCCGAGAGGGCGCTCGACCTGATCGAGATTGAATATGAAGCGCTGCCGGTCTATACCACCCCCGAACAGGCCCTTGCAGAAGGCGCCGTAAAGATCCACGAGGACAACAAATTCCCCGGCAACATCGCTTATGAAGCCGACCAGAATTTCGGCGACGTGGATGAAGCCTTCAAAAATTCCCACTACGTCCTCGAAAAGGTTTTCAAAACCAGCTACGTCAATCACGTCTTCATGGAGCCGCACTGCGCGGTTTCGAAGTTCGATACCAACGGCGAGCTGTTCATCTGGTCCACCACCCAGATTCCGCACTACCTGCACACGCACCTTGCCAAGGTTCTACAGATGGATATGAACAAGATCCATGTCAAGGTCACCGGCGTAGGAGGGGGCTTTGGCGGCAAGGGAGAAGTATCGAACAACGAGCTGATATCGGCGCTGCTGGCCCGCAAGGCGGGGAGACCGGTCAAGGTGCTCTACTCCAGAAAAGATGTATTCCTGCAGCATCGCGGCCGCCATCCGATCGAGATGAGGGTCAAGGTCGGCGTGGACAAAGAGGGGATGATTACCGGCATCGACTACAACGGCACCATGGACGGCGGCAGCTACGGCGGCTGGGGGCTTGTAATACTATTTTATACCGCGGCAATGCTTCATCTGCCGTACAACGTAAGAAATGTCCGTTTTTATGCCCGCCGGATCTACACCAACAAACCGACCTGCGGCGCGATGCGCGGCCTGGGAGGTGTCCAGCCCCGCTTCGCCCTGGAAAGCCTGCTGGATCAGATCGCGATAGACATCGGCATGAGCCCCTACGAGCTGAAGAAGAAAAATGCGATCGGACTAAGTCACGAGACGGTCAGCGGCCAGGTGGTCAGGCACAGTGAATTCCGCAAATGTCTCGATCAGGCGGTGGCAAACTCCGGCTATCTGGAGAAGCACGGCAAACTCCCCTTCGGCAAAGGGATCGGCCTGGCAGGCGGATACTATATCTCCGGCACCGCCTACACCCTCTACATGGCATACAAACCGCACTCCTCGGCCATGATACGGGTTGACAACGAAAGCGGTGTTACGGTCTACTGCGGCGCCACCGACATCGGCCAGGGCTCCGATACGGTGCTAGGCATGATGGCCGCCGAGAAATTCGGCCTCCCCTTTGAGTCCATCCATGTGGTCAGCGGCGACACCTCATTGGCCCCCTTCGATCTCGGCACCTTTGCAAGCAGGGTGACTGTCGCGGCCGGGAGCGCCGTATGCAAAGCTGCCGACAACGTCCTCGAGAAGCTCAAACCGGTGGCGGCCATCCAGCTGGGAGTCAGCACGGATCAGCTTGAAGCGCGGCAGGGCAAGATCTACTCGGTCTTCGAAAAGAGTAAGGAGATCGATTTCTGGAAGGTGGTCGAGAAGTACATCGATGCCCACGGTCCTCTGACCGCCACCGGCAATTACACTCCGCCGCGCCGGACCGGGAACTTCAAGGGGGCCAACATCGGCCACAGCCCAACCTATGGTTTCTCGGCCCAATGCACCGAGGTGGATATCGATATCGAAACAGGTGAGGTGCGGGTCATTCGTGTCACCGAAGCCGGCGACTGCGGTCAGCCGATCAATCCGGTCAGTGTCGAGGGGCAGGTCGAGGGATCGATCGTGATGGGGATGGGACAGGCCCTGTTCGAGGAGTTAAAGGTCGGAAAGGATGGCCGTCTCTTAAACCCCTCACTGCACGACTACAAGGTTCCGACCGCCACCGACATTCCCGAACTGAAGACCACCTTTGTCGACAGCTACGATCCCGACAGCCCTTTCGGAGCCAAGGAAGCGGGAGAGGGACCGATCCAGCCGGTTATACCCGCCATTTTCAACGCCGTTTACGACGCAATCGGGGTTCGTTTCACAGAGATGCCGATTACGCCGGAAAAAGTGCTGAGAGCCTTGGATGAAAAGAAAAAACAGGAGGGAATGCAGTCATGATCGATTCCAAAGCCGTTATGGCGCTTGTCAATGATCCGGGACGGGTCGGAGTTCTAGCCACTACCGACCGGAAGGGATATCCAAATGTAGCGGTTTTCGGTTCGGCCTATATGCCGGACGAGCTGACCCTCGTAGTGGGGATGGGGGAGACCCGAAGCGCCCAGAATCTGCTGGAGACCGGCCGGGCCGCATTCATGAGCGTTGTGCCGAATGAAAATCCGATGAAAACCCAGGGGTGCAGGGTTTATCTCAAACTTCGGAGCATGGAGAAGGAGGGCCCCACTCTCGACAGCGTAAAGGAGCATGTAGCAGAGATAGCCAATGAGAAGGCGGCCCAGATGATTAAATACGCTATTTTCTTCGATATCGAGTCTGCACGCCCTCTGATCGATTGGAGTCCGAAGGCAGAGGGGTAATCGGAACATGTGGGACTGGATAGGCAAACTGGACGAACTGCGGCGTCAGAATCAGCTGGCGGTATTGGTGACGGTCACCAAAAGCAGCGGTTCGACCCCGCGCAAACAGGGCGCCAAGATGATTGTCCTCCCGGACGGGACCTTTTTCGGAACTGTCGGAGGGGGAACTCCGGAGCATTTTGCCCTTGAAGATGCCCGCAACTGCCTGGACGAAATGCATGGTGCTACCTTTAATATTCCGTTGCAGCAGAGGGGGGAGTTCCCAGCCTGCGGCGGTACCATGGAGCTGTACATGGAATTGATCAACGACAACCCCTGCCTCTACCTGTTCGGAGCCGGACATATCGGGCAGTCACTCTGCCGGGTTCTGGATGGAACCCCATTTCGCATCCACCTGATCGATGAGCGGGAAGAGTGGGTCAATGCCACAGGCATTCCCGGCAATGTAATCCGCCATCATTGCCGCTGGAGTGATTTCATTCAAAAAGCCAACTGGTGCGACAAGCGAACTTTCGTAACCATTGTAACCTTCAGCGGAACGGTCGATCAACAGGTGCTGGAGGAGGTACTGCCGCACCCGGCGCGATACATCGGCATGATCGGCAGCAGGGGCAAATGGGCCGGTGTACAGAAGAACCTGGATGGCAAAGGGGTGGACCTGTCACGTGTGCACTGCCCTGTCGGACATAACAACGGAGGCGACTCCCCCCAGGAGATCGCGATCAGTATCGCCAGCCAGCTTCTCTCGGTTTATTACGGCCGTGAGTGAGGCGATGCGAAAAGAGTTGAGAGAGCTTGTCATCCTCATCAGGGGTGGCGGCGAGATGGCCACGGGAGTGGCCGTTCGTTTATATCGCTCGAATTTCAGGCGCATACTGATGCTCGAAACCGCGTCTCCTCTGGCTGTCAGGAGGCGCGTATCTTTTTGCGAGGCGATAATCGAAGAGAGCATGACGGTGGAGGGAATCGAAGCTGTAAGAGTCGCCGATGAACACGAAATTCAGGCTGCATGGGATGCCGGCAGGATCGCACTCCGGGTTGACCCGACGGCGGAGAGCGTAAAAAGCAGCCGACCGGACGTTCTGATCGATGCCATTCTGGCCAAACGGAATCTTGGCACCAGCATCACTGACGCCCCTCTGGTAGTCGCCCTCGGCCCCGGTTTCACGGCAGGCGGAGAGTGTCACGTCGTGGTCGAGACCAATCGCGGACATAATCTAGGGCGCCTGATCAGATCCGGCTCTGCCGAAGCAGACACCGGTATCCCCGGCAATATCGGCGGGCACACTAAAGAGCGGGTTCTGCGCGCCCCTGCCGCCGGATATTTCACCACAGGCCGGAGTATCGGCGATCATGTACGAAAGGGCGAACTAATTGGACAGGTCGGCGGCGACCTCGTGACTGCCCGCATTGACGGCATAATTCGCGGGCTGATAAAGCCGGGCTCACTTGTAACTACCGGCCTCAAGATCGGTGATATCGATCCCAGGGACGAAGCCGCTTATTGCGATACGATCTCCGAAAAGGCACGGGCGCTTGGAGGAGCAGTTCTGGAAGCGATCCTGACAAAGTACAACCGCTGACGGGCCAGCCGTTGAGCTGCCAGGTTTTCGGGCAGATCTGATGGGTAGGCTGGGAACCCCATCACTCCGCTTTCCCCGAAAAATAAAAAATCAGGGACATCCATATTCCGTGATCCCTGTTGAAAATTATGCAGTTTCTTCACATTTTGAAACTTGGAGTCGCGACTCCTCACCCTTTCCCTTGAGCCCTTTTTTTATCTCCACAAATATGGAGTCCGCAATGGCGGCATTTTCGAAAGAAGGAAAGTGTTGAGTCACGCATATGAAAGTTGTTGCCGCATCTTGGACATTTTGCGCACGCCATCAGCGTTACAGCAATACAGAGCAGGATGAACCAGATCAAACATATAATGCCCGTCTTTTTGTACGATTGTGTCAACTGCAGTGTTGTTACTGATGCCGGCATGTAGATAAGGATCAATCCCCATAAATACCATCTGCGTCTCCGAATTATGGCAAGCATTTCTCCTTGGTTTGTCGAATTGCCGGAATTCTCTGGTTCCACGGCCATCTCCAATTGTCTTTTTTCGGTTTATCGTTTTCTGCGTTGGAAACTCTACTAATAGTAAAATTCTTATTATATATTCTATTCTCGCGAGCATAATGATATTGACATTCAATAACATTATGTGTAGTATAGGTCACAAGCTAGAAGTCGCAAAAGGCACTTGTTAATATTAATGAAATTTTTTGCAGCGGGTTAATGTTTGTTTCTAGTTTAATGCAGTGCAATTATTCAAGTTGGAGGTTATGAACTCAATTTTAATATTTTATTCAAAGGAGAATATATCATGAAAACAATTATCAGAAAGAATGTCATTTTCAGTTCCCTGCTAGTTGTAGCAATTTTAGCCAGCGTTATTCTTACTTCGTGTGGAGGAGGTAGCGGTAATGAGCCGCAGGTAGCAACCCAAGCATCGGCACTAACCGCATCAAATTTCAGCCTAAGTGCGCCCGACAGCCAGCAAGCAGCTGTTGGAAATAATATTATAAACCCTAACTTAGCGGGCGTAGAAGTTCCTACGTTCAGTTTGTCTGGCACCTTGACATCAGAGAAAGGCGGGTTTTCTGGAGTTACGGTGAAACTTAGCGGGGCTGGTTCGGCTGAAGTTACTACTGATAACTATGGCAATTTCACTTTTATTGGTCTTGCCAACGGAAATTACATTATTACACCTGAGGCAGACGGCTATGAGTTTATTCCAGCTAGTAAACAGCTGACCGTGAACGGATTAAATGCTGTTGATGTCAATTTTGATAGTATTTGTTTGGTACCGTAATATATAGCGTCAAGGTCACCGTTATTATCAAAGATTGACACTAATATGACTAATACATTATGACAACAACCTTGGCAAACAATGCGGAAACTGCACTTTTGCCAAGGTTGTTTTTGTTTTATACTTGAGAAATAAAAGTTCTTCGCCAGTGTATAAAACAAACACTATTTCAAGATGTTAGGCAACTGTAAAGTTTCTTTACACAATATTATTTTTTTGAATTATTTTACAAAAACTTGACCGGGAGTTGTATTGCTGAACTTATAATTTCTCAAACAGATGGAAGAGAACCTGACGCCTGCCAAGTGCCGGTCCGGACGATTCAGGAGCCGAAGAATCCGCAAAATTTCCATGTTGACTTTTGTGTCTACTCTGCGTACTGAGACTTAAAACGTATGGAATTTACAGGGTGATAATGACCCATATCGAAAATATACTCTGCTCCGAGCCGCAAGGGGTGATCAGTTTTGTCGGAGGAGGCGGCAAGACGAGCCTGATGTTTCATCTGGCCCGGCTGCTTGCCATGTCGGGACAGAGGGTGCTTACTACGACTACTACCAAAATATTCGTTCCGACGCCTGAGCAGTCGGAGACGGTACTTGTAGAGAGCGACCCGCAGACGCTCCTCCGGCTGGCATCCTCCGGTCTGAAATATTCCGGCCACATCACGGCTGCGTCGGCTCATCTGGCCGGCAGCGGCAAGTTGAAAGGTTTTGCCCCGGAGGATATAGATGCCTTTGAACAGTATGCGCTTTTCGACTGGATTCTGGTTGAAGCCGACGGCTCTGCCGGGCGGTCGCTCAAAGCCCCTGCGGATCACGAGCCGGTCATCCCCTCAAAAACAACCGTTCTGGTCGCGGTGGCCGGCCTGGATGTTCTTGGTAAGCCGCTCTCGGAGGAGTCCGTTTTTCGCTCCGCTCTGGCAGGAAAACTTATGGGGCTCTCTGAGGGTGAAACGATCACCGAATCGGCTCTGGCCCGCTTTTTCTCCCAACCGTCCGCTCCATTCAAGGGCGCCCCACCCTCTTCCCGCCGCTTCATATTTCTCAACAAGGGTGACGATTCCATCCGCACTGCATCGGGAACAAAAATAGCTGAACTACTCCGCCATTTGGCCGTTACTGCAGCCGAAGCCGTGGTTATCGGACAGGCTCTGGAGAGAATCACTGTCCACTCCGTGCATCCGCTGGGACCGACGAGATGAGCCGCCTCTCCAACATTGCCGGGGTCATTCTGGCCGCCGGTCAATCTTCCCGCATGGGCAAAGTCAAGCAGCTGCTCCCTTTCCGGGGTAAAACAATCCTGCAATGGGTGATCGACAATGCCCTCGCTTCGTCGCTTGAGAGGATAATCGTGGTTATCGGCCATCGTGCCGATCTTGTCGAACCGGCGATAACAGGGAGAGATGTCACGGTAGTAATCAACGACTATTATCGGAAAGGTCAGAGTTCTTCCATTAAGGCTGGATTGCAAGCTCTGCCGGAGGGAACCGAGGCGGTTCTGTTTATGCTGGGGGATCAGCCGCTTGTCGCTCCGGAGACCATAAACCATATTTTGAATGCATACGTGACTTTCCAAAACCCCATTGTCCTTCCTTTATATAAAGGGAAAAGAGGGAATCCTGCGCTTTTCAGCCGGGAGACCTTCCACGGCCTGGAATCGCTGACTGAAGATTGCGGCGGCAGATCTCTTCTCAAAGAGTATGATGGAAAGGTACTGCAACTTGAGGTTTACGATCCGTACATCCACTTTGATCTGGATACGGATGAGGATTATCGTCGCCTTCTTAAACTTGAAGCGGAATAATACCAGATATTGGCAGGACTACTTTTATAAAAAAGAAAAACAACAAATGGACGGTGCTCAAGGGCAATCTGTCCGATACGAACTTCATTTCGGAGCCTGTTGGACGTATTAACTTCCAGGTTACGGTGTGAAAGGCATCGCTGGTATAAACAGGACGTTTACCCGGCCCCGGCCTCTATTCGATGCAGTTCTCCGACTATAATTCCACCAACTTTGAGGAAGCCGGCAGACATAGGGGCGCGTTCGTCGGTCTCGGTCTTGAAACAAAAACCACTACGTCAGGACTATACGGTGCCAGAACGGGCACAGTGACAGCATTACCAATGTAATCTTCTACTCGGAACTCTTCGAGGCAAATTATATTCAAGGTGCTACTTCAACCAGTGATGCTCTCCAGGTCTATGTTCAGACGACAACGGTCAACTCCGGGCAGATCGGATTGTACTACGATGGCGCAAAGGTGACCTTATATTACAACTCCGATCCGGTTCCGATACCATATGAAAAACGATACGAAGAGACAATCGAGATAACGGTAAGCTTCAAGGTTGACAATCTGCGCTACAGGCCGGATCCGCCATAGAGAGAGTAAAAACGAAGAATTAGAATCCCGGCTCCGGAACCTGCTTTAGCTAGAAGACAAACAGATTACCCCGGCGGACGATAGCGTCTGCAGACGCAATAACCCTCTTTCAGGTTTCGCTTCTCTTCATCCCTCCAGGCTGGGTGATAAAGGGACTCCGCCTGTTTCCTCCCCATAAACCCGCCAACAATGCGGGCTGACGTCCCTGTGGCCCAATTTCAGCTACTGCAGGAGATGCCGTAATTTTTCTCTTGACAGCTAAATCGGTATAATGGTACTCAATTAGCAATATACTTAATTACAGTTGGATTAATCTGCATACAACCACTTCTGAAGTAAGAATTATTTGCGCCGTACTAAACAATAACCAGGCAGGGATAAAAGGGGGAGAAAATGGAACTTAAGGGGAAAAACGCAATTGTAACCGGAGCGAGTCTCGGAATCGGGAGCGCAATCGCACTCGATCTGGCCAAGAACGGCGCTAACGTGGCGATCAACTACCGCAAGCATAGCGAAGAAGCCAATGCCATCTGTGCTGAAATCCAAAAAATGGGACAACGCGCCATAGCAATTCAGGCCGATGTGGCTAATTTTAAAGATGCCCAGGCGATGGTGGACAAGGTGGTCGCGGAATTCGGCAGTATCGACATTCTGGTGAACAATGCAGGCGTGAACCGTGACGCGGTTATCTGGAAGATGACTGAGGAACAGTGGGACGATGCGCTCGCCATAAACCTGAAAGGTTATTTCAACTACATCCGTGCGGTTGCGCCTCTGCTAAAAGAACAGGGAAGCGGCAAGATCGTCAACGTTACCTCCATAAACGGCATGCGAGGCAAATTCGGCCAGGCTAATTACGCTGCGGCTAAAGCCGGTATCATCGGACTGACTAAAACTGTTGCTCGCGAGCTGGCAAAATCCAACGTTAACTGCAACGCCATCGCCCCCGGTTTGATCGAGACGGAGATGATGAAAGGGCTGCCGGAAGACGTAAAGAAGAAGGCCCTTGACGATATAGTTCTCGGGCGGATGGGCCAACCGGAAGAGGTCGCCTGGCTGGTCACCTTCCTCTGCTCGGAAAAGTCGCGACACATTACAGGCGAAGTTATCAAGGTAGATGGCGGACAATACATTTAAATCAATCTGCTTGCGAAGGTACGCAAACTTGGCAAGATTATGGAGGAATCAATGCGCGAAGCCGTAATTATCGATGCAGTACGAACACCGGTAGGAAAGTTTTGCGGTGCGCTGAAAAGTGTCCGTTCGGACGACCTGGCTGCGCTCTGCATATCCGAACTGGTCAAACGCAACAATCTCGATCCGAACCTGATCGAGGATGTGGTGCTGGGGTGCACAAACGGAGCGGGCGAGGACAACCGCAACGTAGGCCGCATGGCAGCCTTGCTTGCCGGCCTCCCCTACTCTGTCGCCGGTCAGACGATCAACCGCCTCTGCGCCTCAGGTCTGAACGCCGTGAACAGCGCTGCGCAGGCGATCAAGGTCGGCGAGGGAGATATCTTCATCGCCGGCGGCACCGAATCCATGACCAGAGCCCCATTTGTCATGGCAAAATCCGACTCCGCTTTCTCCCGTGACATAAAAGTGTTTGACACCGTAATCGGGTGGCGTTTCACCAACCCAAAGATGACGGAAGCGTATGCAAAAGAGGGTATGGGGGAGACCGCCGAGAACGTAGCAGTAAGATACGGCCTGACCCGTCTGGAGCAGGATGAATTCGCGCTGGCGACGCAGCATAAATGGGCTGCGGCTGATGCCACCGGCAAGTTCAAGGACGAAATTGTGCCGGTTATTTTGCCGCAGAAAAAAGGTGATCCTATCATAGTGGACCGGGACGAGTTTCCTCGTGGCGACATCACCATGGAACAACTTGCCAAGCTGCCGGCCGCCTTCAAAAAAGACGGCACGGTGACCGCGGGGAACTCCAGCGGCATTAATGACGGCGCGGCAGCAATACTGATGATGGAAGCCGAAACGGCAAAACGGCTGGGGTACAAGCCGCTCGTGCGTGTTGTTGCAAGCGCGGTCGCCGGTTGCGACCCTTCATACATGGGCCTTGGTCCTATTCCTGCGGTTCAAAAGGTATTGGCCAGGGCCGGACTCAGGATTGAAGACATCGACCTGTTCGAACTGAACGAAGCGTTTGCAGCCCAGTCCATTCCATGCATTCGCGAACTGGGGATAGACCCGGCCAAGGTGAACGTCAACGGCGGTTCGATAGCCATTGGACACCCGCTCGGCTCGACAGGTGCGCGCATAACTGCGACGCTGGTTCACGAGATGAAGAGACGCGGCTCACGCTACGGCCTGGTTTCGCTCTGTATCGGTGTGGGACAGGGGATTGCAACAATTTTTGAGCGGGTATAACGAAGGATAGTTCTTTAATACTCTATAAATGCAGTAAAAGGGTCAAACCGCCATTTTCACATTTTGTGAATTTTGGAGGTTTGGCCCTTTTTATCAGGTCCCCGTCAAAAACAGGATGCAACCCTACCCGCTTGTTTGTTTTCAGGCAAAGCGGCGATTACGGAACAGTGAGTCTGTAAACTCCGGCAAATATGGACAGGGTATAAACGGAAAAGCTCTCAGCCAGCCAGAATCTCTATTGAATTACATTCATAATAACCATATAATCCGCTCATGAAGAGCAAAACCGGGATAAATATTCAAATAGACAGCAACTGCCGAAGAGGGTTGCTTCAACATCAGTGTAAGCGACCGTTTTGCGCCGCATAAACTCATACTAGTTGGGCAAACAAAACTTAAAACAGACCAGGGAGAATAAATCATGAAATGGATATTTGTTATTTTAGCCGCTGTTATCCCGTTTTACGCCGGGCAAGCGTTTGCCGACGACTTCCGCTGTCCCAACGGCAATATTGTTTCCACCGGATACGGTATTTCGACTGTAGCGGCCAAATGTGATCCCCCCGCATTCACTTTCAAGCGCGAGGAACCGATGGGGGTCGAAAAGAGTGGAGCGGACGGCAGGACAAGTAGTAAAACAATCTACATCGAGGTGCAGGAGTGGACTTACAATCAGGGTTCAACTCTGCTGCATACGTTGATATTCCGCAACGGTCTCCTCACAGAGGTCCGCACCGGTAGTTTTGTGCAATGATTGGGGATAAAACAGGGAGATCCCCCGTATTTTGAATTAATTGTCGACTGTCCCGATTTATCCGTCACTGTACAAGCCGAAGCTCTAGCACACGACATTTCTGATATTCCCGAATGCTGCTTTTTACTAAGGAAACATATGAACTACACACTCAAAGAGCTTCTCGATGTTCCCAAACTGCAGGAACTTCTGGATTCTCTTGACGAAGTCCACACTCTGCCATCTGCAATTATCGACATGGAAGGCAATATACTCACCGCTACCGCATGGCAGGATATCTGCACAAAATTCCACCGTCTGAATCCAAACAGTGAAAAGAAGTGTATTGAAAGCGATTTGCGTATCAAAATCGGTCTGACTGAAAAGATGTCCAATGTCATCTACCGTTGCCCGATGGGGCTTGTAGATACCGCAACGCCGATAGTAATTGAAGGAAAACACCTCGGCAATGTATTCACCGGACAGCTTTTTATGGAACCGCCTGATGAGTCATTCTTCAAAGAGCAGGCCCGGCAGTACGGATTCAATGAAGACGACTATCTGGCGGCGATGCGTAAAGTACCTCTTTTCTCCGAGGAACAGCTTCATAAGAATCTGGCCTTTATTGCCAAGCTTGCTCAGATGCTGGCAGAGCAGGGGTTACAGACCATAAGAGAGCAAAAGGCTTCGCAGGCACTGCAGGAGAGCGAGGAGTTCTCAAGACGAATAATATCAAGCAGTAACGATTGCATCAAGGTCCTCGACATTGAAGGGCGTCTGTTGTCTCTAAGCGAGGGTGGCCAGAAATTACTTGAAATCGAAGATCTTCAGCCTTATTTGGGCCTGTCATTTATAGATTTTTGGAAAGAGGAAAAAGAATCGGCTGAGCGGGTTGTCGCAAAAGCTGTAAATGGAGAAGTGGGCATTTTTCATGGCTATTGTGCAACGGCAAAGGGGACGCCAAAATGGTGGGAAGTTGTCGTTAGCCCAATCATGGGCGCTGATAATTCGATTGTTAACTTGCTGGCTGTTTCACGAGACATAACTGAGCGAAGACATGTCTTGCAAGCATTGAGAAACAGTGAGGAAAAGTTCTCCAAGGCCTTTAATTCAAGCCCTGAAGCAATTGCGATTACATCAATGGAAGATGAGAGATACATAGACGTAAATGATGTCTTTCTTAAAACGGTTGGCTATAAAAGAGATGAAGTAATCGGCCATACCTCCTTGGAGTTAGGTGTTTGGCTCAACAGTGACGAACGGCAGAAATATCTGGATGAACTGAATAAAAATGGATTTCTGAGAAACTATGAAACAAGATATAGAATGCGTAATAACGATCTGCGTGATTTTCTTGTCTCAAGCGAACTTATTGAAATTGAAGGGATATGTTGCAGCCTTAATTTTATTCTCGACATAACCGAACGAAAACTGATCGAAAAAGCCATTAAACAAAGCGAATACTTCTTCAAAGAATCGCAACGTTCGGCATCCATAGGTTCTTATCACGCTGATTTTGTCGCTGGCAAATGGGACTCCTCTGAAGTTCTGGATACTATTTTCGGCATTGATAAAGATTATCACCGCAGCATACAGGGGTGGCTTGATATAGTACATCCCGATGACAGGGAGATGATGGATAAATATTTGATTGAAGAGGTCATATCCAATCGAAAGCTTTTTTCAATGGAGTACCGGATAATTCGTAAAAATGATTCTGAAACAAGATGGGTTAATGGCCGAGGTTCCGCTGAATTCGACAACGATGGCAACATGCTCTCTCTGATGGGAACTATACAGGACATCACCGATCGTAAGCTGGCAGAGGAACAACTGTCGCAAAGCCGCAAACTCCTTATCAACCTCGCCAATCAGGTACCCGGCGTCGTTTACCAATACCGGTTATATCCGGATGGACGTTCCGCATTTCCTTACTCAAGTCCTGGCATGAATGACATTTATGAAGTGACGCCCGAAGAGGTGCAAGAAGATGCCACACCGGTTTTTGGGCGATTGCATCCGGACGACTACGACAACGTTGCCTCATCCATTCAGGAATCGGCACGCACCCTGGAGACGTTTTATTGCGAATTCAGGGTTAACCTTCCTCGACAGGGGCTACGCTGGCGCTGGTCTCAAGCACAACCGGAAAGGATGCCGGATGGCGGGACTCTCTGGCACGGCATCATCTCAGATATCACCGACCGTAAACAGGCTGAGGAGAAACTGATTGCCAGTGAACGATTCCTCCGAATGCTGACCGACCAGCTCCCCGGAATGGTCGCTTACTGGAGCGGTGAACTCCGCTGCAGCTTTGCCAACAAAGCCTATCTGGAATGGTTCGGGAAAACTCCGGATCAGATGATCGGGATTTCCATGCAAGAACTGATGGGGGAAGAACTGTTTCGCAAAAACGAGCCGTATATACGCAAAGTCCTGCAGGGAGAACCGCAGCATTTTGAGAGGACCCTGGTAAAGCCTGACGGTGAAACAGGATACACATGGGCTCATTACATCCCGGATCTGGTTGACTGCAAGGCGCGAGGCTTCTTCGTACTGGTCTCCGATGTTACAGAGCTCAAACGGGCCGAGGAGGAAAAGGATAAACTTGAAGCGCAACTCCAGCAAGCCCAGAAAATGGAATCCGTGGGGCGCCTGGCGGGGGGGGTGGCGCATGATTTTAACAATATGCTGACGGTTATTCTCGGCCATACGCAACTGGCTCTTATGGGGACCGATCTGTCTGATCCGCACAAAAATACCCTTGAAGAGATTCGAAACGCAGCGGACAGATCCGCCGACCTTACAAAGCAGCTGCTTGCTTTTGCCCGCAAACAGACCATAGCACCCACGGTGCTGAATCTGAATGAGACCGTGTCAGGAACGCTCAAGATGCTGCAGCGGCTCATCGGAGAGAATGTTAATCTAAAATGGCATCCGGCTCCTAATCTCTGGGAGTCGGAACTGGACCCGTCCCAGATCGACCAGATCCTGGCCAACCTCTTCGTAAACGCCAGAGATTCAATAACCGATTTTGGAAAAATCACCATTGAGACCGGAAACTGCGTCCTGGACGAGGAGTACTGCTCACAAAACGCCGGGTTCATGGTCGGCGAGTATGTGCGTCTAACTGTAAGCGACGATGGCTGTGGTATGGACAAAGAAACGGTGGCGCAAATCTTCGAGCCCTTCTTCACAACCAAAGGTCTCGGAGAAGGCACCGGCCTCGGGCTGGCAACCGTATACGGCATAGTCAAGCAGAACAGAGGCTTTATAAATGTTTATAGCGAGCCTGGTTTAGGAACGACATTCACGATCTATCTGCCTCGATACGTTGGGAAGAGTGAGCAGGCAAGAACAAAAGAAAATGTGGAAACCAGCAAACGTGGTCGTGAGACCATCCTTCTGGTGGAAGACGAACCGGGCATTCTGAATATTACAACCATGATTCTTGAAAAACAGGGGTACACCGTATTGGCAGCGAGCTCGCCCAGTGAAGCAATCCGCCTCGCAAGCGAACAGAGCAGCGGGATCAATCTGCTCATGACCGACGTCGTCATGCCCGAAATGAACGGCCGGGATCTGGCTAAGAAACTGCAGTCCCTCTATCCAGAGCTCAAGTGTTTGTATATGTCCGGATACACGGCCAACGTCATAGCACACCACGGCGTGCTGGACACCGGTTTGCATTTTATCCAGAAACCGTACAACATGACTGCCTTGGCCGGTAAGCTGCGTGAGGTTTTGGACAGCTGATATGCGAATGAATAAGAGTATTGAACCATCTTTAGTGAATCGTATCCATAAGCGAAACAAATGGAGAGCGGCCCAAATCTTATATCTTCCGGACGTGGAATAAATACTGTTATATCTCCGGAATATTTGTTGCCCGGCACTGAAAGGAAAAGTTGATGCTTATTGAAATTTTGAAACGAACGCCTTCCTGGGTGTTTCTCCTTTTCTTTGTTCTGCTTGCCTTAGGCTATTTTCAGAGCAAAGACAGAGTTGTTGGCCGGAGTAAAATCACCATACTCCCCGCTGCCATGATTGTGTTATCGTTCTATGGGGTGATTTCTGCGTTTGGCTTAACCCCCTTCGCCATAACTTCCTGGTTGGCAGGCGTCGTCATTTCTGTATGGCTTGGTTTGAAGACCGCCAATATGAGTGGCGTTAGCTTTATGGCCAAGACCAATTCCTTTTCAGTTCCGGGAAGCTGGCTTCCTCTATCCTTGATGATGGCCATTTTCTTCACCAAGTACACAGTGGGAGTAATACTTGCCCGCAAACTTCCAATTGCGAACGAGCTGGCCTTCATTGGGTTTATCAGCCTTAATTACGGACTTCTCAGCGGAGCATTTTATGCGCGCGCGATTGCAATATTGCGGACGGCCAGAGTATGCAAATGATTGCTTGTGATAGGAATAAATAGGAAATTATTGAGTAAAACGCCAAGGGATCATAAGCAGCCCTCTCTCCTTGTTAACTCCATTTCAAGGTCTGCGGCGAGAAGGTACTAAAGATGAAGAAGGGTGCTCCCTCTAGGAAAGCGCCCTTCTCTGTTATCCGCCAAATTGTTTATATCTGATGCTGATCTGATATTTATCAACTTCCTTCATACTATCGTCCCACGGATCGATATCCTGCATGTCGGTAGCCGGCGATACAGGGAAACGGCATTGTCGCTGCTCTCCCCCGTCTTGTAATCAGGGGTTTTTGAGTATAATTTCTCCCAGTGAGGTATCGTTCCCCGTGCTTACCGTTTGCATCGGTGAGGAATAAGCGGCAAAGCCATTTGCCAACACGTGTAGCCGGTATGCCCCGCCCGGGACAAATGAACTAAAGGGTGCCTCCCAGCGATTGCTGGAGAAATTGCTGAAGATAGTGCCGGAAGCTATAGAAGTCACTCCCCCTTGTGGGACCACCGATACTGTCGCGCTCGACCAATCCCTGATGGTAGATACTACCTTGCCCGACAGGGAACCAAAGCTGGTTAGAGTGGTTGTCGGCTGGACGATACGGATGCTGGTAGGTTTCATATTGTAGGCGTCGTTGCCACGGGCAACGATGGCCGTATTCGGGTCGAAGTCGAGGAGAATGGCGTTGATGATCCCAGGTTTTACCTCGAAATTTCCTAAAACTTTAAGTCCGGATTGCTGTGCGCTTGGTGTAGTGAGAGAAATCTTTACTGTTGGGGCCGTCTTCAATGTCAGGTAATTGAGCGGTTCGCTTCCTTGTCCGGTGGGGTTAGGCGCCAGGATCAGACGCACCTGGTTGTAGTTACCGGCGGAGAGTGTGATGGTGCCGAGGATCTCCTGCTGGAAGTGGAGCGTGAGGATATCCACAGAGTGAGGAGTGGCATAGGTAACGATGACCGGCAGACGTGAATCATCGTCTGCTGCGCCCTCCAGGCCGACCGGCACGACCCGCACCTCCTTGATGGCGATGAACAGATTGGCAAACCCGTCGCTCTGTTTGTCGGTCAGGCCGACCTTTAGCGTGCCGGTAGACGCCGTACCGTTACTGCTGCTTCCACCGCCACATCCCGGCAACTGGACAAATGCCAGGGTTGCCAGTAAGCAGGCCCCCAGCAAACAGAAAAACTTACTTGATTTCATTGACATAAACTTTGTCTCCTCTTGAGTTTCCACCTTATTCAGGCGGGTTTTGTGATTCTTCGTTGAGATGAGCCTGATTTCATCACTACCTGAATTCGAGATAACTAGAACTCTAATTCGCAATAAGCGCGATACCGCTCATGTTAGAAAGCAGGTATTTCGCAAATAACGTGCCAGAGCAGACCTTACGGATACTGCCACTGTAACGTTCTGATAGTAGAGGTTAAATGTAAAGAGGGAGTGCAAGGTGCCGTGGAGATCCGTCAACTGAATCCGTCATGGTTCACATAACCGGCATATATGACAGGATGCATCAGATGCTGAAAGCTGGTCGGCTTTCTTAAATATTGGAGGCTTGATCCATATTTTTTGACCAGCCCACCGGCTCAATTTATGATATAAGTACAAATAATCTATGACACCGGCAAAAAGTGGAATAATTGAGGGCCAGATGGCTAAAAAAATATTCATAGCAGCAATTGACAAGAACAGCGGGAAATCTACCACGAGCATAGCCCTGATGCATCTCGCCATGAAAAAATACGAACGGGTCGGGTACATCAAACCGTTCGGAGGTCAGACGGTACTGTTTCGCAGAAGAGTCGTTGACAAGGATACCGCACTGATGGCTCAGGTTTTTGGGCTTACCAAGGATCTGAAATACATGTCTCCGGTTGTCCTTACCCCGGAAACCACCCATAAGGTTGTTGACGGAGATATTTCGCCCGCCGATCTTCAGGAACGTATTGTGAGAGCCTGCGCCGAACTCGAAAAGAAATGCGACTTCATAATTGTCGAAGGTTCGGGACATCCGGGCGTCGGTTCAGTCATGCAGATATCCAATGCACATGTTGCTCGCCTGCTGAACGCTCCGGTGCTGCTGGTAACAGGGGGCGGTCTGGGAAATGTAGTAGACAGGCTGTCAATGATAAAGCTGCTTTTTGAGAAGGAAGAGGTGGATCTTCGGGCGATTCTGGTAAACAGGCTTATTCCGGAAAAACGGGAAAGAAGCCTCGATTATCTCCGGCGGGCACTTAAAGACGAAAAATTCCGGGTAATCGGTGGATTTGACTACCAGCCGATTCTGGCTAATCCGACCTTGCGGCGCATTTCAGGAATCCTCGGTTTGCCCCTCCATGGCAACAATCGTGAAATACAGAGGATTATCTACAAGGTTCAGGTTGGTGCGGCTTCGACACATCGGGTCATGGAATTGCTTCAGGAGCCATCGTTAATTATAGTCACCAGCAGCAGGGACGAGTTGCTGGTGACCCTGGCCCATCTGTATCAGATGCCAAATTACCGTCCAATGATAGTGGGGTTGGTCATATCGGGCGCCTCTCCGATAGACTTTATTACCCAGCAGATTCTGGACAAAAGTAAAATTCCCTACATGCGCGCTGAAAAGATGATTACCACCGATCTTTATCAGATAATCAACAGGGACGTGTCGAAGATCATCGCAGATGACAGCGAGAAGCTTGATCTGATAAGAAAATTGGCCGAGGAAAGTTTTGATTTCGATGTCATAGATGAACTTTTTTCGGTCTAAAACAGACGAACTTCGCATTAATGTTGTAAGAAAGGGTACCTATGTCGACTGGCAGCGCGCCTCTCCACACCGTTGTAGCAGGATGTCTGGTCCGTAACGCGAGTAACGATGTCCTCCTGATAAGGCATCACAAACGAGGATGGGAAATACCGCAGGGGAGAGTGGAAGAGGGGGAAGATCTTGTCCATGCACTCTGCCGGGAGGTGCGGGAGGAAGCGGGCGTTGAGATAGAGCCGGGGCCTCTGGGCGCCGTCTGGTCCCTGATTTCCAGGTCACCGGCAATTATCTTTACCTTTCTTGGAAGTTACAAAAGCGGCAATCTGGCAACCAGTGGAGATAGTGAAGAGGCCGGCTGGTTCTCGGAAGCGGAAGCGATTGAGAAGGTTACCGGCTCCGTAATGCGGGAGCGTCTCAAAGCTCTTTTGAACTTTAAAGGAGCGGTCGTGTATCGTTCATATTCCACCAAGCCATATCAGGTATTGATGGAGCAGAATTTGTGACTCTCCGATTTCAAATCCTTGATTTGAAATCGGTGTTACACTATCCCCTCTCCTGACAATAGACATCAATAACGGCCAGAAACTCTTTTCCATACTTATTCAGCTTGTGCTCCCCGACGCCGGTAACCTGTATAAGCTCCCACGCATCACGGGGCAACAGCCTGGCCATTTCCGCCAGGGTTGCATCTGAGAAAACCACGAAAGGGGGCACCCGGGCAGCATCCGCAATCTGTTTGCGTAAAACCCGCAAATGATCAAACAACGCCTGGTCGTACTCTCTCTGGCCCCCTCCCCTCTACCTGACTCGTTCCACCGCCTTCACCCTGTCTCGCGGCCTGCCGAGAATGACGGTTGTCTCACCCTTCAGCACCGGACGGGCTGCCGGAGTAAGTTTCAGAACACCGTAACTGGAAAAATCCTGCGCCAGATATCCCAGATGTATCAGTTGCCGGATAATGTTTTCCCACTCAGTTGCCGATACATCGCTGCCGATTCCCCAGGTTGAGAGCCGGTCATGCTTCAGATCCAGCAGACGCTTATTCTTACTCCCCCGCAGAACTTCGATGAGATACATCATACCAAAGCGCTCGCCGAGCCGATACACACAGGAAAGCGCTTTTCTGGCCTGCTCCGAAGCATCGAAACGTTCCGGAGGGTCGGTGCAGATGTCGCAGTTGTCGCAGTCATGCTCGCGCAAATCGCCGAAATAGGATAGCAGCGCGCGGCGCCTGCAGGTCAGCGCCTCGGCGTATGCAACCATGGCATTCAGCTTTTGAAGCTCGATCTTGACCCGCGCCGCATTGTCGCTGTTCTCGATCAGCGAACGGGCGGTCATCACATCTCCCATGCCGAACAGCATCAGCGCCTCGGAAGGGAGTCCGTCCCTCCCTGCCCGGCCGGTTTCCTGATAGTAACTTTCGACACTTTTCGGCATATCGTAATGCAACACATACCGCACGTTGGGCTTGTCGATCCCCATGCCGAAGGCCACCGTAGCCACCACGATCCGAATATCGTCCTTTCGGAAGGCGTCCTGTACACGTTTGCGCTCGCCGTCCGGCAGCCCTGCATGATATGCGGCCGCGCTGAATCCGGTGGAGCGGAGCTGCTCTGCCACCTGTTCCACCCTCTTGCGGCTCAGGGCATAGACAATCCCCGCTTCGTCGCGCCTTCCGTTAAGAAAGGCTCCCATCTGGGCAAGCGGTTTCTGCTTTGGGATCACCGTGTAGGTGATGTTGGGTCGATCGAACCCGGCAACAAAAACCTTTGCGGCTCCCAGCCCCAATTGGCCGAGAATATCAAGCCTGGTCTCCGGATCGGCTGTGGCGGTCATGGCCACAATAGGCAGATCGGGAAAGAGCTGGCGCAAGCGGCCCAGTTGGGTATATTCGGGACGGAAATCGTGGCCCCACTGGGAGATGCAGTGAGCCTCATCTATGGCGAACAGGCAGAGCTTCAAGGCAGAGAGCCGTTCCAGAAAATCCGGCATCATCAGACGTTCCGGAGCGACATACAACAGATCCAGCGCACCGCTCTCCATCTGTTGGAATACACGTCCCGACTCACCGGAAGAGAGGGAGGAGTTGAGACAGGCAGCCCGTACGCCGTTGGCAATCAACGCATCGACCTGATCCTTCATCAGAGAGATCAGAGGCGACACCACAATCGCCACCCCATCACGATGCAGAGCCGGTATCTGGAAACAGAGCGATTTGCCGCCGCCGGTGGGCATTACCAGAAAGATATCCTCTCCGGCAACTACACGTTCGATTACCTCCTGCTGGGGGGGACGGAACTCGTGGAAACCGAAAACAGTTTTAAGGGTATGTTGGATAGTGGGGAGCACTTCGAGTTACAACTCGCTCAATGTCTTCTGCCACGCATCTTTCAGCTCTGCCAATCCTGCTTTCACTACAGGAGCACCACTCAGGCCGTTGATCGAAAACTCCATATCCTCGATCACCACGCCGATGGGGGCAAAACAGTTGCCGCTCATTATCTTCTCGAACTCATCCCGCTTTTCGGGATGCACTGTGACCAGATGCCGTGAGGCGGATTCGGAGAAGAGAAGAGCGCAATTACTCTTGCCGGCCGCATCTCCCTTCCAGATCGCGCGGGAGAGGTCGAGGCTCATGCCGTATCCCCCTGCAAAGGCAGACTCGGCCGCGGCCACCGCAAGGCCGCCATCGGAGAGGTCGTGACAGGAGGCCACCACTCCCCTCACGACTGCATCGTGGTAGGCTTGGTAGCGCTTGTAGGCAGGAACAGTGTTCACCAGCGGCACCTTGTTGCCGATGGCCCCTTTGAGGGCGAAATATTCCGAACCTCCAAGTTCGGCTCCGGTCTCGCCCAGCAGGTATACGATGTCGCCCGGCCGTTTGACATCCATGGTCACGGCCAGTCGAGCGTCCTCGATCTTGCCGATCACCGAGAAGAGCAGCGTGGGTGGGATCGAGATCTTGGTGGTGCCGTCGTAAAAGTCGTTCTTCATTGAGTCCTTGCCAGAGATCAAGGGGAGGTTGTAGGCCATGCAGACATCGTACAGAGCCTGGTTGGAGCGGACAAGTTGGGCCATCTTGTAGGGGCCGTCCGGGGTTTTCTCCGAGAGTACCGGGTCGCACCAGCAAAAGTTGTCCAGTCCGGCCACCAGATCCAGGGAACCTCCGACGGCCACATAGTTGCGCAGCGCTTCGTCTATGGCATTGGCGGTCATGTGATAGGTATCGATATCCGAGTAGCGGGGGCAGATGCCGTGGGCCGTCACCACCCCCTCGAAGGAGTCCAGGATCGGCCGCACCACGGCCGCGTCCGAGGGGCCGTCATTGGCAACTCCGCTGAACGGTTTGACCACCGACCCCCCCTGCACCTCGTGGTCGTAACGTCTGACTACCGACTCCTTGGAGCAGATATTCAGCGCAGACAACAAACGCATCAGATCATCCGTGTAATTTTCTTTTACCTCCAGCTGAGGTTCGACATGCTGCGGCTGGGTCCACTTGGCCGGCAGCTGCATTGGAGGAAGCCCTTCATGCATGAATTCCATCGGGAGCCAAGCTACAGTGCGATCGCCATAGAGCATATGAAAGGCGCCGCTGTCGGTGAATTCGCCCAAAACGGATGCCTCGACGCCAAAGCGTCTTGACATCTCCATAAATTCATCTATCCGATCCGGAGGGACGGCCAGGGACATCCGCTCCTGAGCTTCGGAAATCAGAATTTCCCACGGGTTCAGGCCGGGATACTTGAGCGGCGCCCGTGAGAGATCCATTCTGCATCCGCCGCACTCTCCGGCCATCTCGCCGATGGAAGAGGAGAGGCCGCCGGCGCCGTTGTCGGTGATGAAGCGGTAGAGCCCCTTGTCACGGGCCCGGATCAGGAAGTCGAACATCCGCTTCTGGGTGATCGGGTCGCCGATCTGTACCGCCGTGACCGGCGAATTCTCATTCAGCTCTTCCGAGGAGAAGGTGGCGCCGTGGATGCCGTCCTTCCCTATACGGCCACCGGTCATCACGATCAGGTCACCCGGCTTGATGGTTTTTTCATGGGATGGCTGGCCGTTCAGCTCGGCAGGCATCAGTCCGGCCGTGCCGCAGAATACCAGCGGTTTTCCGGCGAAACGCTCGTCAAAAACCAGCGAACCGTTCACCGTTGGGATGCCGCTCTTGTTGCCGCCATGCTCGACACCCTCGACGACGCCTTCGTAGATGCGACGCGGATGCAAAAGACGCGGGGGCAACGGCTTGTCGTAGAATGGATCGGCAAAACAGAACACATCGGTGTTGAAGATCAGCTTTGACCCCTGACCGGTGCCGAATGGGTCGCGGTTGACGCCTACGATGCCGGTCAACGCTCCGCCGTATGGGTCCAATGCCGAGGGGGAATTGTGGGTCTCAACCTTGAAAACCAGCGACCAATCCCTGTTGAAGCGGATCACTCCGGCGTTGTCTTTAAATACGGAGAGGCAGAAGTCCTTATCGCCCATCTTCTCGCGAACATCTCTGGTGGTGCGCTGAATGAAGGATTTGAAAAGAGACCGGATCTCCTGCCTGTTGCCATGCTCATCCTCGTACTGCACGGTCCCGGCGAAGATCTTGTGCTTGCAGTGCTCCGACCAGGTCTGGGCAAGGCACTCCAGCTCCACGTCGGTAGGCTTTGCCCCCAGACCGAACTTCTTACGCTCGGCCAGTATCTTTGAATCACGGTACTGCGCCTGAATGATCCGCATCTCATCAAGAGTCAGGGCCAGCACTCCATCCTTGCTGATTCGCATCAACTCATCATCGGCGACTTCCAGATCAATTTCCTTAACCTCAACCTTGACCTCAACCTGTACTTTTGGCAGATATGCAGGAAAACCGCTCTTTTCAGCGAAATCCCTCGCCGAAAGTACGCTGTAGCGCTGGATCAGGGTGTTGCAGAGCAGCCCGGTGGCAATCCGTTCCACGTCGGCAACCGACAGAGCACCTTTCAGAAGGTACTGCACCGCATAATAAACCCCCTCGCCATCGACAAAGTGGCGGCCTGTCAGGTATTCGACAGCCTCGCGGGCGGTGCGGCCTATGTTGTCGGTCACGCCAGGTCGGAAACCGACTTCTACCGCAAAATCGAAACCTTCAGCCAGAGGTTGATCGATGCTCCAGACCTGTATGACCGGGTCGCTGAAGGGACCGGAAGCGGACTGTTCCAGTTCGGCAGGTGAAAGCGCTGCATCAACTGTATAGACATCAATGGTGCGCACTTCCGCCACAGGCAGATGCAGGAAATGTTCGATCTCCCGCTTGATCCGCTCTCCACGTGCATCGCGGACTGAACTCTTTAATGCCGACTCTATTCTGTGTGCCATATCTCTTCCTGTTTCCGGTTTACCTTCTATAAACAGACAACTTTCATCATCGTTTTACAAACGTCACTTCCACCCGCCGATTCCCCTCGGGATTGTTCT
>JAQTRC010000193.1 GCA_028712665.1 Desulfuromonadaceae bacterium | reverse complement strand
CGGTCGGTGATGATCAGCACACGGGCATCGGTTACATGCTCCCTGATCCACTTGGTCAGCCAGACCATGGTCAGACTCTTGCCGGAACCCTGCGAATGCCAGATGATGCCGCCTTCACGGCGCTTGATAAATTCTTGTGCGGCCCGCACCCCATAATATTGATTGTGTCGGCACGGTTTCTTTGTCCCGGCATCATAGACGATAAAATCGTGGATGATCTCCAAGAAGCGGTCCTTGTTGCAGAGTTGCAGCAGATGGCGATGTAGAGGCAATTCATGAATTGCCCCTACGGATTCTTCCTTCCAGGTCAGGTAATATTTCTCAGGAGTCTGGATGGTGCCGTAGCGCATCCCTTCGCTATCGTTGCCCGCCATGACCAGCTGCATTGTGGAAAAGAAGCGTTCGATAAAGATCGGCTTCTGGTTGTCCAGGTTTTGGCGTATACCTTCTGCCACCGACACGGTGGAACGTTTCAGTTCCAAAACTCCCAGAGCGATGCCGTTGACATAGAGGACCACATCCGGGCGTTTGCTATATTCTCCACCCGTTACGGTTACCTCTTCGGCAATGGCGAAATCGTTGTTGCCCTGATTTTTCCAGTCTATCAGCCAGACGGTAACGGTATTCTCTCCCACATCCGGCTTTACCTTCACCCCGTAACGCAAAAGCCCATAAACCTCTTTATTGATGTCATACAGGCTCTTGGTCTGATCACCGGCTGTCTTGTTCAGTTCATAGAGTGCCTTGGTGATGATGCTGGCGTCGTACCCACGCAGGTGTAGCGAGGCACGCAGCAGCTTCTCCTCGATGTTGCGGTTGTTGGGACGCTCCTCCCAGTTGCCGAGGTAGTCATAGCCCAACTGTTCGCGGAACAGCTTGACGACCCGGTTCTGGGTGGCGCGTTCTATCTGGCCGATGGTGGGTGACATGACAAGGCTCTATCCTCTGTTATCTGAATAATTGCAAGTAGCTGTCAAATAGGTAATTTTTCCCACGCTTGCCGCCGGTGATCTCTTTCAGTATGCCCAGTCCTTCCAGATCGGCAATCAGCTTGTAAGCAGATGCAGCGGAAATTTCGGCCACTGCGCCAACCTTGGCGGCATCAACCAAAGGCCTCTGATACAGGTGATTGAGCACTTTTTGAGCATTAGATGCCCTGCTCCCCAGTGTCTGGATTTGTGCCTCAACCTGTTTTTGGAGTTTCAGGATATTATCGAAAGTCTGAATACCATTCTGGGCGGTTTCGACAACTCCCACCAGAAAGAATTTGAACCATCGCAGCAGATCATTCTTATCCCTCATCCTCATAAGATTGTCATAATAGTTCGAACGGTTGCGCTCGAAGAAATCCGACAGGTACAGCAGAGGCTGCTTCAATATCCCCTTGTTCACCAGATACAGAGTGATCATCAGCCTGCCAACCCTGCCGTTGCCGTCCAGGAACGGATGGATGGTTTCAAACTGATAATGTATCAGAGCAATCTTCAGCAGTTCAGGAAAATAGTGTTCGTCATTATGTGCAAATTTTTCTATATCGCTGATCAAGTCTCCGATTGACGTATGAACCGGCGGCACAAAAACCGCGTCGTTTATCGTCGCACCACCGATCCAGTTCTGGCTTGCCCTGAATTCTCCCGGCAGCTTGTGCTCGCCGCGCACTCCCTGCATCAGCGTCCGGTGGGTTTCCTTGATCAGACGAGCCGAAAACGGGAGGGTATGCAGCTTTTCAATCGCCTCGTTCATGGCGGCAACGTAGTTCTGCACCTCTTCCCAGTCGTCACGTTTGTCCAGGGCTACGTCTTCCTTGTCGAGGAGCGCCTCCTCCATGTTTGTCCGGGTGCCTTCAATCTTGCTCGATTGCGTAGCCTCCTTCAATACATGCATACGGATAAACAGACCAAGGTTCGGGATATAGTCCGAATACATATCCAGACGCCCCAGTTCGCGGTCCGCCTGACCAAGCAGTTGAATCAGCGCCATGTCGTCCAGCATCCATGGGCGGTTAATAAGGCTCGGCTGGAAACTTTTGTAATGTCCCTGCTGGATATAATGACCTGACTGGAATTTTTTCATGGATGCGATACCACCTTGATATCTAAAATAGCCGTCACTGTTATTTTAGATATTAGCTAAAAACTAAAATAAGGCAAGCGACTATTTCAATTTTCGATAACAGGTCTCTGAACCATAAATGTCTGAACCATGATTTATTGGATTCAAAGATTGCCTTGATTTTTCAGGTTAATCCTTTAATCCTACGAATCATGATTCAGTTTGTTATTATGTACCCTCTTGAATTCCAGACTCCGCGCCCCGAAGTTTATCAGGAGCCCAATTTCCATCTTGTACGCTTCAAGGTAATTCATGGCCTGCGCCAAATGAACATCTTCCAGCCGGATAAGCGCTTTCAATTCAACCATGACCGTACCTTCAACAAAAAAGTCAACACGGCGAGTGCCGATCTGCTGTTCCCGATAATAGATCGGCATTTCTTTCTCTCGCTCAAAAGCAAGGTTAAACAAGGGCATTTCTATTGTCAGCGCACGCTGGTAAATAACTTCCTGAAAACCGTTGCCAAGTGTTGAATGAACCTTCATAGCGGCTGCGATGATACGTTTTGTTATGTCGGAGTGGAGCATAAAAATAACCTCCCGTCTGAACCTTGATGTCTGAACCGTGATTTATAGGATTAAAGGATTGCCTTGATTTTTTGTATTTTTAATCAGGTTAATCTTTTAATCAAGCGAATCATGGTTCAGACGGTTTTTCCTTCAATCAAGAAAATCATGGTTCAG
>JAQTRC010000015.1 GCA_028712665.1 Desulfuromonadaceae bacterium | reverse complement strand
TTTTACTGTACCAACGGCAGCAGTACCGTAAATTTTGTTCCATGGCCGGGATCAGATTCGGCTTTGATCATACCGCGATGCTCGGAGACAATCTTGTGGCAGATAGTCAATCCAAGGCCGGTGCCGCCGGACTTAGTGCTGAAGAATGGGGTCCAGATGTTTTCAAGGTCCTCCTGCGGGATTCCCGGTCCATCATCTGACACCTCAATCGCCACCATACGAGAGTGCCGTTCATTCTTCGCCATGCGGTAATCAGCAAGTACCCTGCTCGAAACCGTCAAACGTCCATTGTCACTCATGGCATCTATGGCGTTCCGGATCAGATTCAGAAACAACCTGGTCAGCATCTCCTCATCGGCCATTATTTCCGGGATACTCGGGTCGAAATACTTGCTGAAAACAATTTCACGGTCGGCCACCGCCTGTCTCTGCAGCAGCAGAATATCGCCCAGTACTTTGTGCAGGTTGACCGGAGCAAGTTTGAGTCCGCGCGGCGACGCCAACTCCAGCAGTTCGCGAATTATTAGATCGATGCGGTCAGTCTCACGGATCATGACGCGGGTATAGTCGAGCATCTCGCTCCCCGGCTCAAATTCCCGCTCCATAAGCTGGGCAGCGCCCTTGATTCCCCCCAGCGGGTTTTTTACCTCATGTGCCAGCCCCGCAGCCAGAGTGCCAAGTGTGGCAAGCCTGTCGGACTGCCGTACCGCCGCCTCCAATTCGCGGATATAGGTAATGTCCTTGAGCGTCAATATGGCGCCGATATGCTCGCCGCTCCCCAGAACCAGCGGGTAGCAGGTGACGGCGACCGGTGTGACTCTTCCTGTCGAACGGACTACTACGTTTTCATGGTCCGAGATGGTAATTCCGGTCCGGATGGTCTTTGAAACAATCTCCAGCAGTGTCGTTTCCAGCGCAAACAGCTTGTCGAATTCGGCCCCTTGGGCCAGTTTGCTTGAAAAACCGGTGATTTCCTCGGCGGCCGGATTGCAGAGAGTTATCAGGCCGCTACTTGCAATAACTATAATGCCATCACCGACGCTATCGATAATGGTGGCGTAGAAATCGTCGCGGTTCTTCTGGGGGTTACCAGCGATTACATCAGTTGGCAGCATGGCTATCTACTTCAGACACTGTGCGAATCCTTTCAGTAAGTGCCACAATATCGGCTTTTGTACGGGCCGCATTGGCTGCACGGCGAATCTCCGAAGCGCCGGCGAATCCTCTGGCATACCATCCTATGTGTTTTTTCAGCTCTCTGACGGCAATCGGTTCGCCAGATTCCTCAATGAAAAGCGACAGGTGCCGGATGATTGTATCGGCTCTTTCGGCAAGTGTGACGGGGGCCAAGCAACCGGTGCCGGCAAGTTCGGCAACCTGCCGGAAGATCCAGGGATTACCGAGCGCCCCGCGTGCTATCATGATGCCGTCACATCCTGTCTCGCGCAACATGCGGAGGCAATCGTAGCCGGTAAACAGATCGCCGCTTCCCAGGACCGGTATCGCAAGTGCCTCTTTGATCGCTTTGATCTGACTCCAATCCGCCTGTCCGGAGAACATCTGGCTGCGGCTGCGCGGGTGCAGCGTAACCGCGTCGCACCCCTCAGCCTCGGCGATCCTTGCAACCTCAAGAAAAACATCGTTGCCGCTCTGCCAGCCGGAGCGTATCTTTATCGTCAGCGGCAGAGAGGTAGCCGCTCGCACGGCGCGGACAATAGCCGCTATTCTGAGAGGTTCCTGCAAAAGCGCGCTACCGGCCCCGGTAGAGACCACTTTGCGCACCGGACAGCCCATGTTGATATCCAGAAGCTCTCCCTGCTCCTCAACCATTCTGGCCGCTTCGGCGAGGTCGGCAGGTGAATCACCGAACAGCTGGATGGCAAGTGGACGGTCCTCCGGGCAGCTCTTCAAGAGGGCCAGCGTTCTGGCGCCATCTCTTACCAATCCGTTCACACTGACCATCTCGGTAAAAGCCATGGAGGCGCCTTCCCGGCGACAGAGAAGGCGAAACGGCAAATTTGTAATTCCAGCCAGGGGGGCAAGCACGACGTTGTGCGCCAGGACAAGGCTGCCAATTGTTAATTGTTTTAACATGATACACACGGACTTCAACAGCGGGCAGGGGGGAAAACTACTCAATTATGCCTAATTTTTGGGCATAGTAGCACAGGAAGTTAAAATGGCAAGAGGAAAAAAGATATTTTGTTAAATAGATATTTTTATTGCCAAGCGGATAAATTACGTTTTTAATGCAATCTATAAAAAGGAACGAGGAGAATCACCATGTTTGGAATCGGGATGCCGGAAATGATTATTATACTCGTTATAGCCCTGATAGTCATCGGGCCGCAAAAACTGCCCGAGCTGGCTAAATCGCTCGGAAAGGGACTAGCCGAGTTTAAAAAAGCATCGGAGGATTTCCAGAAAAATGTCCAGGAGGAAGCCCGCAAAACCGAGGAGGAGAAGAAAGAACCAGCTCCTCTGGTTCAGGCCGCCAGTACTGAACATATCAATTCTGAAGCAAAAGCAGAGACGCAACAGGCTGCCCCCCCCAAAGCCCCTCATGCCTGATATCTGAAGAGATCCGGGCGCTTTGCTGGTATAAGATGACTTGCCAAAATGGCTGCCTTCGATTCGATGGCAGCCATTTTAATTACTCATTGAATTTTTGAACAGATATGTAACACAACTCATAAGCTTGAATTTAAAACAGATTTTCCGGATCAGTAACAACGCTGCTGTTCTCTCCGATTTGAGCCATGTTGGCCATCTGTTTCATTAGAGCAACCGTTTCCGGTGCGATTGATGTAAAATGGATTCTGAAGGCGGACGGTCTGCCCGCTACATGGTCGATAACCTTGGCATAAATATCTGTCGCAATCGTCGCACCCAGATGGTCAAGCAGTGAAATCCTAAGGTTGGTGAGCTTTTCCATTGATATTTCGGCATGCACCTCTGCCACCCTTTCGGACAGTTTCTTCACCAAGCCGTTGTGCGTCTCAATGCCGGCGTCCTTATCCACCAGAGGTGCAAAGCGAATCTCCAACGGCCATAAGAGTTCAGGCATGTCCTCCGATCTCTGTTCCGGCAGGAACAGATTGAACGTACATCCGATCCCTCCCACCTCATAAATTGTGATCGGAGTTTTGACCCCCTTTGGCATGACCTCCAATTTACCGTCGATTCTCAGATGCTCTCCACAGGCCCGGGCCGTGCTCTCCGAAATCAATATCTGGCCGCCAACCGTGTAGGACTCAATACGCGAGGTCAGGTTGACGTTGCTCCCGACCACGCCATATTTTACCCGTTTCCTTGAACCGATATTTCCTACAACCGCGCTCCCGGTGTTGATGCCGATCCCCATGAACACTTCGGGATAGCCGGCGGCCCGGTTCCGTTCATTGACCTCTTGCATGGCCAGCTGCATATCCAAGGCACAGGCCACTCCACGTAAGGCGTCGTCGTCTCGTAGTGCAGGCGCGCCGAAGATTACCAGGATTGCGTCACCTATAAACTCGTCTATGGTGCCCTGGTATTTGAATATGATTCTGGTCATGACCTCCAGGTAGATGTTGATCATGCCGACCACGTCCTCGGCCGGCAACCGCTCGCCTATGGAGGTAAAGCCGCGCAGGTCGGTCATCATTATGGTGACGGTCCTCTTTTCTCCACCCAGGGTCAGACCGGCAGGATCCTCCAGGATCGTATCGACGATCTCGTCCGAAAGATAGCGACCAAAGGTCTCACGGATGAAACGGCTCTTGATATCCGCAGCCTCGCGCTCCCTTTTGGCCTCTTCTTTTTCTTTGCGTTCGGTAATATCCAGAAGGGCCCCTTCGATGAAAATTGGGATTCCCTGTTCATCGTTTACTATGCGTGCCGAGATGGAAACCCAGATTTGATGACCTCCGCGACGGTGCATCTGGGTCTCGAAGCCGATGACTTGAGATTTATCCAGCAGGATGGATCTATACCTGGCATGATCCTCGGCGTCCACGAAGAGCTGAGTTGCGATGTCGGTAAGTGTGAGAATGACCTCGTCAGGAGAATCGTATCCGAACATCCTGGCAACGGAAGGGTTGACGCTGATGAAGCGGCCATCCGGGATCATCTGGAAGATCCCCTCAACCGCGTTCTCGTAAAGAGAGTGATACTGCTCGTACAGTAGTCGGGACTCTTTTTCCGACTCCCGAAGGCGGTCAACGAAACGGGCGTTATCAATGGAGAGGGCGGCCTGGAATGCAAGAGTCTCCGCCATCCTGAGATCCTCGGCTGTGAAGTTATACCTCTCCTCGCAACTGAAGTTGATCACTCCTACGATCCGTTCCTTGATTTTAAGAGGGGCGCAGATCAGAGAGCTTATTATGTTGCTCCCCTCTACAAAGCGCGGGTCAGCCTCTACCGAATCGATAATCTCTGCTTTGCCGGTAGTAGCCACATGGCCGGCGATGCCGGTTCCAATCCGTATCGCAGTTTTCGGATGGTATTCCTTGCCGGTGGCTCCCAAAATCTCCAGGCGCCCCGACTCTTGATCGATGATCATCAAGGAGACGTTATCCGCGTTGATCACCTTGAGGGCCTC
Organism: Desulfuromonadaceae bacterium; assembly: GCA_028712665.1. Classification (GTDB taxonomy): domain Bacteria; phylum Desulfobacterota; class Desulfuromonadia; order Geobacterales; family Pseudopelobacteraceae; genus JACRCG01. The sequence continues at coordinate 42,974 of JAQTRC010000015.1, read as the reverse complement.
GTCGATCACCAGTTTGGCCACCTCCTTGATGTTAAGGCTGGCGGCTATCTTCCCGGCGAGATCGTAGAGTATGGTTATTTCCTTGTATTTCTGGAGCGTCTCCATGACCAGAGAAACCTTTTCCACTTCACGGATAACAAAGTAGCGTAGCAGAGAGGCGAGCACTGTTCCACCCTGCCCATCGGAAGCCCAGCCAACGACCTCTCCATCTATTTCCACAGGCGTTTTTTCGCAGAATCCTTCATCCTCTCCCGCTACAACCGTATTCGTGGCATCCCAGATCGCATAACCGCTTCCGCACCTGTCAGCCAGATCACGCAGCATCGCCGATTCATTTTTGCGGGAAACCAGTTTTTTGAAATTAATCTGGCTCATACGGTTACCTGCCCTTTAGACATCTGTCCAGCCGACGCAAGCCGCCTCCACCATAGAAAAGAGTCGGGATTGCTTGTTAAGGTGATAACAGCAACAAAAAGTCACTGCGGGTTCATGCTTATTTGCTCACTTACATTTTCTGCATTTTTAATGTAGAATCGTCTCACTATCCCACTTGTAACCTTTATCGAGCGAAGGAGAAATTACCACTCTCTACACGGATTGCAAGAAATAATAAATTTTGCCATGCGTGGTATTGCCGTCTTTCTTGTTTATAAACAATGAATAACCGGATCACACTTCTAATTAAATTAAGAGAAAAAACAGGCAATTAAATATCGCCTCAAAAATACCGCCCTTTACATATACGCGAGTGTTGCTTCAGTTCAAGCCGGTCTGTTGCTTATTTAGGAGGAAAGAATGGCAGAATTTAATTGGAATAAATTGAATATTAGTGACAAAGAGAAAACAGAGCGTTTTGTTGCAACCCAGATCGGCAAAGAACTTGATGAGCCCGCCGCGGAGTTTATTGCCGGCTACACCAAAGCTTACAGTTTACAGGCGGGGGAGGTTATTTGCCACCAGGGAGACGACAGCTCCTATTTATGTATAATCACCCGTGGACGGGCCAACATTATAAAAACAGACTCCGAAGGGAACGAAAAGATTCTTGGATCCGTCGGGCCCGGGCAACCGCTGGGTGAGCTATCGCTTTTTGATACGCAACCACGTTCAGCGTCGGCAGTGGCCACCTCGGTCGTCGAGATGCTTGTGCTAGAGCAGATGAGCTTTGATCTTCTGTTTGAAAACAATACCAGGGTCTGGGGGAAACTGATCAAACCATTGGTAAAGTCGATTACAAAACGCTTCCGCCAGACCAGCGGTCTTTTGGCCGAGTACCTGAAATATTAGCAGATATTTTGAATCAAGAGCCTAAGCGGCTGTTATTTAACCTTGATATTGATCTGTCTTGGTTTGGTTTCCTCTTTCTTGGGCAGGGTGATAGTCAGTACCCCTTTATCACAAGTCGCCGCCACCTTCTCCTGGTCGACCGTCCCCGGCAGGCTGAAGCTGCGCTGGAAAGATCCAAAAAACCTCTCAATGCGGTGGTAATTTTCTTTTTTGACCTCACTCCCATGCTTGCGCTCCCCTTTTAGTATAAGGGTGTTGTCCTCGATATGCACATCGACGTCCTTCTGGTCGACATCGGGGAGTTCTGCCTTGATAATGATAGAATCATCGGTCTCATAGATATCTACCGCCGGCTGCCAAAGCCCTTCCTTTATGTCCTCCCCCGGAAGATCGTGGTTCCAGGAAAGATTGAGGAGCCGGTTCATCTGGTCCTGCATGGTGCGCAGTTCTCTCAGCGGGTTGTACTTGACTAGTGCCATGGTTGTATCCTCCTTTTTGCTGTTAGGATTTGGGCAATACTCTCATTAGAGGATAATCCGGATTTCTGGATTGTCAATATGAGCACAATAAAAATCTCAGTTCCCTTATCCTGTCGTCTGCCGCAAGAACTCAAGAGTTTTCATCTTTCTGCATGAGTGGACCTCCACCGCTTCATCGAGCAGGGCGCCTGCCAGCAGTAGGTCTTCATCGCTGAACTGCACCAGGCCGAAACGGCTGGTCGAAAGGCATGCAAGAAGCCCCTGGAGGACCTTGATAGCGATATGCCGGCCGGTTGCGGAACAGAAGCGGCAGACCAGTTCCCCCCCCTGCAGCATGATGGCTCCGTTCTCCGAAAAGATTGAACCGCAGCGACTGCAACTCTCCAAAGAAGGGCGGTAGCCTAAAATGTTCAAAAGATTCACTTCAAAATGCCTGCGATCCAGATCGCCTTCATGGCCGGAATCCAGCCGGTCAAGGTAGGCAACCAGCAGGCGGTACAGGCGCGGCAGCGGTTGCACTTCAGGGGTTACGCATTCTACAAGTTCGCAGGCATACAGGGCATGCGCAATAGAACCGAGGTCAGCGCGAATCCCGGGATATACCGTGATAACATCGGCCTGCCTTAGCGATGACAGCCCTTCCTTGTATGCTATCTGGAGATCTATCCGGGCAAATGTCTCCAGCGCCGGGCCAAAACGTTTGCGACTATTGCGTGCGCCGCGTGCAAATCCGTTCAACCTGCCATGTTCAAGCGTGAACAGTGCCGCTATCCGGTCGCTATCGCCGTAATCGGTAGAAGAGAGCACAATGGCTTGCAGTTTTTCCAGATGCATCGGGATCCCTCTAAATTGGATGCGGATGAGAAAATTGTGTCGTGACGTGAATCTATGATACAATTTTTTCACGGTGCAGAGCACTGAATTCTTATACCACACAGGCCGGTCACATGATAGCTGCTGAAACCATTGCCAGACTCGAATTTGAAAAACTCCTGACCGAAATCGCCCGTCATGCCCAGAGTGAATGCTCCAGTGCGAGAATCCTTTCCACCCGTCCCGGCAACGACCTCACTGCGCTTAAAACCACTTCCGGCAGAATTGACGAAATCCGTGCTTTGAACCGATTCGGTATCTCTCTTGCCCTGAGCAGCTTTGAGGATATCCGTCCTCCGCTTGAACTGCTCAAACCTGCCGGGGCTATTTTGAACCCGCACGAGCTGCTCCTCTTTGTACCGGTTCTGCGTATCTATTCAGCCATTAACCGACAATTCTCGAACCGTGATGATGTCCCACTCCTGAAGGGTATCCTCCCAAACCTGAAGAGCTTTCCTGAAATACTGGAACCTATCGAGTCTTCCGTCGATCACGATGGAACCATCCTGGATTCCGCTTCAACGCTGCTGCGAGAGACCCGCCGGGCCAAGCGAACCCTGGCGGGGCGTATCCGCAAGAAGATCGAAGAGATCATCCGGAGCAGCGGCATCGAGATTTTTCTTCAGGACGACTTTATCACGCAGCGCTCCGGGCGTTGGGTCATTCCGGTTCGTATGGATTCCAAGGGGATGGTCAAGGGGGTGGTGCATGATGTCTCTTCTTCCGGTGAAACGGCCTTTATGGAGCCGCTCGAGATCATCCCCTTCGTAAACGAACTGGAAAATCTGGCGGCCGAGGAAAAAGCAGAAGAGATCCGTATCCTGCGCCAGCTTTCAGCCTGGATACGAGAAGACGCCGCTGAAATTTCCGCCTGTTTCGAAACCCTGCTGCAGCTGGACGTCCTGAACAGCATGGCCGGTTTTGCCGACGAGTTCGGCTTGGAACCGGCGAGACTAAATGACGATGGGGAGCTGCATCTGGTTGAAGCCAGGCACCCTCTGCTTCTGATGATGCAGAAACGTGGGGCGCTTTTGAGAGTTGAACCGCTCGATCTTCATCTGGGGGGTGAATTTGGCAAAACCGGCCCGGATGGTCAAACTGAACCGGCTTCGGTCATGGTCATCACCGGTCCCAACGCAGGAGGCAAGACCATCGCTCTGAAAACTGCCGGCATGCTGTCTCTGATGGCGCTCTGCGGATTGCCGGTGCCGGCAGGCCCCAGCTCGACATTTCCACTCCTGGAGACGCTGTTGGTGGACATCGGCGACGAACAGTCCATCGAGCAGAGCCATTCCACTTTTTCGGCCCATGCCGCCAGAATCAGCGCCATCCTGCACCATGCCGGGGCGCGGACTCTGGTGCTTCTGGACGAACTTGGCGCAGGCACCGAACCGCTCCAGGGGGCCGCCATTGCCTGCGGCGTCCTCAAGGAACTGCAACAGCATGGCAGCATGGTAATAGCGACGACCCATCTTACCGAGATCATCGGTTTTGTACACCGCTCGGGTGGTATGGTCAACGCCGGGATGGAGTTCGACGATCGCAGCTTCACACCGCTATACCGTCTGATTGTGGGAGAACCTGGACAATCGCACGCCGTGGAGATAGCACGCCGTTTCGGCATGCCGGAACGGGTTATAAACTTTGCCCGCGAGATGCTGGGGAGCGCAGGAAGTGAATTTGCCTCGCTGCTGGCTGAACTGCGCCATCGACGAAGTGAGTTTGAATCGATGAAACAGAGCCTTGAGGCCCGTGAGCGGTCTCTTGATATACGGGATGCCGAGCTTGAAATCCGGATGGCCAATATGGACCGGGTACGCAGGGAGAGCGCTGAAAAGGCCTGGGGAGATGCGAAGGAGCTGATTTCAGCAACCAGACGACGGATGAACGAACTGCTTGGCGAGCTAAAAAAAGAGAAGCGGAACGATATCATCGACAAGTTGCGTCTGGCAGAGATCGAACTGACCGAGCAGCTCAAGCCGCAGGCCGATATATCCGAACAGTTGCCACTCTCTACAGTCAGGGAGGGGGATGCCGTTCACCTCCGTTCATTAGGATATGACGGGGTGGTGCTGGCACTGGACGAACGGCATGCCAGGGCGCGTGTCAGGGCCGGTCGTATAGAGATGGATGTACAGCTGTCCGATCTATGCAGGCCTCAAGGAGCTGCCGAGCGTGGAAAGAAGAAGACCCCTTCCGGCTCCTGGAGGTTTGATATCGAGGAGAGTGACCAACGTGAGCTGAAGCTGGTCGGATTGCGTGTGGATGAGGCGCTTGCCAGGCTTGAGCCTTTTATAAATCACGCGGCTGCATCCGGCCTGGGCGAGGTTCGCATCATTCATGGCGTCGGCACCGGACGGCTTCGCGAAGCCGTCCGTGAAGAGCTGGAGCGGCATCCGCTGGTAGAGGGACAGAGAGCGGGCGAACCGCACGAAGGGCGTAATGGAGCGACGGTTGTTACACTGAAAAATTGAGCTTTACAGCTCCTGCACCTTCACCGGTGTCAACAATCCCCAGCCCCATCCGCAAAAACAGCGCCTCCATGTCAGCCTTCCTACATTTTGATTTCCAGCCTCCGTGGAAACTGTCGGTCGCCAGCAGGATACCCCCTGGCGCAAGCATAGTTGCCAGATTGGATACAACCCGTCCCATCTTTTCGTCATTGCCGATGATAGGGCCGCCAATGAGGCCGTTGCAGATGATAAGGTCAAACAGGCCGTCACTGCTGACACCTTCATCCGGCAAGATCAAATTCAGCTGCCTCTCGGTCAGGTCTGCGCATCTGAAACGGATGCGGTTTTGGTACCCCCGTTCAACCAGGCGGGAAGTCTCCCTCTGGAATGTCTCCTCGCGCTGTGGGTCATACGGGAAGCGGCGGTGTGAGGCGGCCCAGACCTCCAACGGTTCCACTGTCCACCCTTCGATCTGAATCTCATCAGGAGCAAATCCGAACTCCATCAAAAGGTTTGCCATGCCGTAGGAACCCTCTCCGGTGCCGCAGGCTGCATCGAGGCAACGCAATACGTTGTCCCCGCGCCCCCGCCGCGAGTGGCTTGTTGCGCCAAGCCATTCCCTGATGAATTCCACTTGTTCCGGATAGCGCCCGAAACCGCCATAAAAGCGGCGCGGCAGGAACGAGGCGAACAGGAACCGGGTCAGCATCTCCTGATCTGACAGCAGCGCTTCCAACAGATTTGCCGGATTTGGGCTGAACTGGAGGCTCGGCGGCAGGGCGACGAATACGTCGGCCCAGCTCACTGCCTTGTGGAAAGGGGTGCTGGATAGAACCGGCGGATAGGTAAGAGCATAATGGTAAAGGCGGTTGAAGATCCTGGCAATTTCGGCAATGGGAAGATAGAGTTCGGACTGACGCCGGATTTCCGGGGTGACGATCAGGCCTGGCGCGATGAACGGCGCCGGGGAGGTGGCGGCGTAACTGTAGAAGCTTTTATGCAGATTTCTGATGGAACCTTGAAACAGGTTGCCATCCATGCCGGAAGTGAGAAGAGTTTCGAGGTTAATTCGTGAATCAGGAACGTCGGCTGCAGGTGTCGGGGAAATCATCAATAGCTGCGGATAGGGTTATAAAGCGTATCCCGCTCCACCGGAATTTTATCGGCCCTTCTGATCAGGCGGATGATGCCATCCTTGGTCAATGCCTGCGGGCTTTTCGCCCCTGCCTCGTGGCCGATCCTTTCTTCCACCACGGTGCCATCCAGGTCGTTGACCCCAAAAGCCAGCGACACCTGGGCTATCTTCTCTCCCAGCATGACCCAGTATGCCTTGATGTGGCTGAAGTTATCGAGGAAGATGCGGGCTATGGCCAGTGTCTTCAAATCGTCAAGTCCGGAGGTGCTTTTTATCTCCAGCTTCAGATCCGAGTTCTCCGGCTGGAAGGCGAGCGGGATAAAAGCCTGGAAACCGCCGGTCCCGTCCTGCAGAGTTCTCAGCATCTCCATATGCGCCACCCGGTCGGCCGGGGACTCCACGTGACCGTAAAGCATCGTTGAGTTTGTCTTCAACCCGGCCAGATGAGCCAGGCGGATAATCTCCAGCCAGCGCGCACCCGAAATTTTCTCTGGACAGATCTTTTGCCTGACATCCTCTACCAGTATCTCTGCCCCGCCACCCGGCATCGAACCGAGTCCGGCGGACTTGAGACGCTCCAGCACCTGCTCTATGGAGAGGGAAGATATACGTGAAAAGTATTCGATTTCCACAGCAGTGAATGCCTTGATGTGCAGGCCGGGGGTCGTTTGGCGGATGGAGCGGAGCGCCTCTTCGTAGAATTCGAATGCCAGATCTGGGTGCAGCCCGCCTACTATGTGCACCTCGGTGGCCCCTTCGCGCTCCGCTTCCTCTGCCCGGCGGCAGATTTCGTCGAGTGCCAGGGTATAGGCTCCATCTTCTCCGGCGGTGCGGGAGAAGGCGCAGAAGGCGCAGCGATTGATGCAGATGTTGGTCGGGTTGATGTGGCGGTTGACGTTGAAGAATACGCTCCGGCCGTTTTTACGCTCGTTGGCCAGTGCAGCCAGTTCACCGATCGCCAGCAGGTCATTGTAGTCGTACAGGAAGAGCGCCTCGTCGGCGGAGATACGTTCGCCGGCACCGACTTTTGCGGATATGGTTTCAAAGGTAGTCATGCCAAGGAGTCTACGGAAAACGGGCGGTCAGTGCAAGCGGAAAGCATTATCGATTTCGTCATACTGAACGGAATTACAAGTTATAGAAGTTCCTGCCGGCCTTTGACGGAATTCTTCCGCTTCCGCTGATTACTTCTCCTGATCTCGATTTCTCCATCGTATCTGTTCAGAAGTGACGGGCTGTCCGGGAAATGGTTCCGGCAGTTGTTTTCGATCATCCCCTCGTTGAAGTTGGCGTAGCAGTATGCGCATCTGAAATGACAGCTGTTGTAGATGCCCATGTCCGCCGACTCGGCACAGCCGCAGCAGTCACGCTGGTTTTTGTCTTTTGCGGTCGAAGCATCGACACCGAAAATCTCCCTTATCAGGTTGCCGTCAATGCAGGCGCCATGCTCAATGCCGATCGCGCTTAGATCCAGATCCTCACAGCAGGTGAATATCTGCAGGGCGTGGCGGCAGGCGATCGCTTTAAAGTCCCGCGCAACCTTCTCAACCGCCTCTCTCTGATCTGGCGCTGTGATGTCCTCCAGTTTAATGCCGGCGCCGAGCAATGCCTTGTGCAATCTCCCTTCCCCCTTGCCGTAATAGTCGTAAAAGCTGAACATCACCCTGCGGGTGGCATCCTTCAATTGGCAGGCGATCTGTTCCGCCCGTTCCAGATGCCATGCGGCAGTCGTAAGGCTTGTAAGGATGATCGGGTCGTAGCGCCAGACAATCCGTTCCGGTCCGATGCGTGCCGCCAGTTCAATCATCGTATCGATACGCTCTTCAAGAGGGGGAACATTCGGCTCGAAGGTTTTGTCGTAGGGATTCAGGGTGAACTGGAAATAGTAGTTCATGCCACGCTCGTCCAGTTCATCCAGATGCCGCACGAGCGGCCGTGGGTTCTTGGTCCAGAAGCAGATGGCGTCGACGTCTTCCGGTTTCAGGCTGAATCGGGAGATTTGTTTGCTGTTAAAGGGGTTGACCCGGTAGAAGTACCCCTCCCGAACCCGGTTCATGAACCAATCGGCATAGAAAGCGGGTATGTCGGTGCGTCTGCTGGCGGAAATTATCATGGAGTGTTGCGCTCTAGAGAATCTTCAGGCATGGGACGTTCTACGCCGGGTCATCGGACCATCCCGGCGGCCATCCGGATAGCCGCCAGCAGACTCTTTTCTGATGCTTGGCCGGTGCCGGCCAGATTGTAGGCGGTGCCGTGATCTACCGAAGTGCGGATGATCGGGAGCCCCAGTGTGATATTTACCGCATCGTCAAAGTGCATCATCTTGAGCGGGATCAACCCCTGGTCGTGGTACATCGCCACCACTCCGTCGTAGAGCGGAGCCGCATGGCTTTTGAGAATGAAGTGGAAAAGAGTATCGGCCGAAAACGGCCCTTCGGCGTTGATTCCCTCACTGCAGGCCTGGTCGATGGCGGGAGCGATGACGTTCAGATCCTCATTACCGAACATCCCCCCCTCGCCGCAATGAGGGTTGAGCGCCAGAACCGCCAGCTTCGGACTCTTTATTCCGGTCAGTCGAGATAGGCCGTCGGCAGTGATGCGGATGGTTTTCAGCACCTGATCGTATGTTACCAGACGCGGGACATCTACCAGCGCTTCGTGTATCGTCACCAGACTGACTCTCAATAGATCACCGGCCAGCATCATGACAAAGTCGTCCGTTCCGCAAAATTCGGCCAGCAGTTCGGTATGGCCGGGATAGTCGTGTCCGGCCCGGTTCATCGCCTCTTTGCTGATCGGAGCGGTCGCCATTGCGGCAGCCTGGCCATGCAGGCAGAGGCGGGCAGCGTGGCAGATGTAACGGTAAACGGCATCTCCGGCTGCAACGGACGGTTTGCCGTACTCCATGTCTGTCTCTGCCAGGTGTGAGAGCGCCAGCAGCGGTATGGTCCCCGCCGGAGCGAGCAAAGCCTCTTCAGGTCCGGCAATTTCACGGATAGTGAGGCGTGAACCGCATACGGAGAGGGCGCGTTCCATCGCCAGTTTGTCACCGATAACGAACGGTACGCAGAGGATCGCGATTTCGGGAGATCGGAGAGCCCTGATGATGATCTCGGGTCCGACTCCGCAGGGGTCGCCCATGGTTATGGCTATGAGAGGCAGTTTGTGCATTTTGGTTCCTTTGAATATATTATCCCAATCGGAAAAAAAGGTTTACTGCGATACCGGCACGAAGAGATCAACGGCCTGCGGCTATTGTACCACAAACAACGGATTATCCCTCCCGAAATTGATGATGAACGGTGTCTGTGTATGGCCGAGCCTGGTCGATATCTCGGCGGTCTTCTCCTTTGAATAGAGGCCAAGTTCCTTCACCGTTACATTGCCGTCATGCTCCTTGTCCACATCCTTGCCGTTCGCGATCCCCTGCAACAGCGTATGGGTATAGAGCCCGTTCCCCTGGTAGCCGTCCATCGCGCTCTGGACGCTGCCGGCCGAGGCGTAGATGTGCAGCCCCATCTTCTTCGCCATGACCGACATACGGGCGTCGTAGAGGCCGCTGATGATGTTGTCGATGCCGCCGGCGTGGCAGGTGTCGAAGATAAAGAGCTGCGAGAGGGATTTGATCCGCTTGGACATCTCGACGATCTCGTTGGAGCTGATCAGGTTCTTCGTCGTGGAGAGGTCGCCGTCGAAGTCGGATGTTACGATGTAGTACTGGTTCTGCAGCAGCACCCCGTGGGAGGCGTTGAAGAAGATAAAACCGTCCCCCTGCTTCACCTTTTTTGACAGGTTATCTATGGCGGCGATTATGCCGGCCTTGCCCGCCTGGGTGTCGTTCAGCCCGGTCACATGGATGTTCTCCGGCTTGTAGATGGTGGCGCCCTTGGCGGGCAGCCTGGCGATGAAGTCCTTCGCATCCTTTGCGGCGTATTTGAGGTTTGCCGAGGCATCACGGTACTTATCGATTCCCACAGCCAGAATGTAGAGGTGCGCCTCGTCTGCTTTGCGGGTTGAAGTGAAGGTTGCGGTTTTCATCGAACTCTGGATTGTGTTGGGGGCATTGAATGCCGCTACGCCGATTTCGTTCTCTCCTGCAATCGGTTCGATCTCAACGCATTCATCAACCAGATCGCCCTTTGGTTTTGAAAGAGCTGCATTGGAAGTTTTCTTATCCAGTACCGCCAGTCCCCGCTGTTCCTGATAAATTGCACGGCTGTTGAGGCTTGCAAGTTGAACCTTTTGAGCAGATTCATTTTTGACTGCTACCTCGCGGTAGAATCCGTCGGATTTGACCAGCTTGCCATTTTGGAACAGACGGACTTCACCAACTCCTCCACCCGTGCTCTTGACCTGATAGCAGACCTTGTTCAGAACGGCGGCTGTTTCAGCTGGTATGGAGGTGAATCTTACCTCGGGAGGCGGAGTCTTGAGCGCCTCTTCCGCAGTCAGGGTGACGAGAGCGGATACATCGTCACCACGCAATTTGGCCTGGATAATGTCCGGGCGGTAAAATACGTCGTAGAGAAATGAGACCGGAATGAACCTGGCTTCCCTATCCTTTCCCTGATTGATGTGATAGCCGATTAACTCATCTCCTCCCAAAGAGGCATCAAAATATCCTTCAGGCGTCCAGATAACCCATTGGCGGGTTTCCGGATGTATGAACAACGCAAAATACTCTTCACCTGTCTTTAAGGAAAACCAGCGGATGGTCCCGTCCTCAAGTTCAGCGACCAAGGTGCGGTTGTCGGCGGAAATGTTTATGCCCCTCACAGGGGTTCCGGTAACGATGCGCCAGATGATATGCCCGTCCCGATCATACTGTTTGAGACCCCTGCCGCTTCCGAGTACAAAACCTTTCAGGTCGGGACGAATTGCCAGCGCATGTGAATTCTCGTTTGTTCCCAAACCTTTCAGGGGCTTGTTGTTTAGGGTTGGATATTTTTGATCCCTCCATCCGGACAAATTCAAACCTTCCGCGGTAACAATGGGCTTGAGAAGGGTTGTGATCTGAACAGCTCCGACCGAAGCCAGAGAACGCTCCTTTAAGCTCATGTAGAGTTGGGTTTGACCATACCGTTCAAGATTGAACAGCACCTCAGTCCCATCCGGAGATATCAGCAGACTTTCCTGGCTTTTTTTGAAGTCGGCAATCTGAAGACGATGGAAATATGCCAGCGAATCGTCTCCTCTGAGCAGACCGAATCCGGCTGTATGGAATGAAAATATCAATCCCCCTCTGACCGATTTCAGCAACCATAGTCTGTCATGAAACGGCAGCTCAATGTCAGGTTCCTGCAACATGGTCTTGGCTGACCAGCGCCAGAGCCACTGCATGCTTTTGCGGCCAAGGCGGCCACCCGCAAATATCTGCTCGCCATCGGAAGACCATGAAACGGTATCAAGCCTGGATTTGTCCACTTTGACGAGACCGGCTTTTCGTTTTTTTTGATCTCCATGCATGAGCCTGCGGATTAACTCCCCTGTCCGGGCATCGTATATCAGAACTGAATTGTTATTGGCCGAAAGAACGGCAAAAGCAGAAGCATCCGGAGACCAGGCCGCCGTTGTGAGCTCTTCTTCCGGAGCGGTTATGCTAAAGCGAACATTCAAGCCCTCTTTTTCATAGAGCTTAATAACCCCATTGCTCGCGATTGAAAGCAAAGAGCCTCGGGACGAATAACCAACCCACTGGAGCTGCTCCTCATCACTACGTATTGATCCCAGCGCGGACATGCCCGGAACCTGGTATAGAATCAGGCCGCCGTCCCCACTCATTGAAACCGCCAGATAGTTTCCATCCGGAGAAAACGAAAGAGTGTTGATTCGTTGGGAAAATCCTCCGATGCGGTGTTTCATGGTACCGGAAATGCGGTCAAAAATATAAAGGCTGTAAGCGCCATCCCAATCGAATCCGGTTTTACCGGAACAGGCTACAATTGAACCGTCCGGAGTAATGGCTACGGCTTCGACTCTCCCCTCCTGTTGTTCCCCAATCGGAGGGCGTATAACCCCCGATAATTTTCCCGTTGCCGAATCCCAGATCCTGACGGTTTTGTCAAAGGACGCCGTTACCAGAATCTTTCCGGACCGGTCCTCATCAATGGATGATATCCTCGAAAGATGCGTGCCGGTTTCTATCCGCAGAATAGGGGCATTTGGTGGTTCGGCGGCATATGGTGCGTCTTGCGCAGCGAGGATGAAGGCGATGAGGATGAAAAGTATTCTTGTCATGACAAGTACCCTCCAGCAAAACGGTTTACGGGAAACAAATTTCCGCCACCGCCAGGGTGACATTTTCGGATTTGACCTTTTTCAGCAGCAGACGGCCGCCATTGGAGGCCAGGATAGCTGCCGGCTCTGCCACGCCGGAGGCGCCGACAGCAGCCATGGCATGGGCGGAAGGGGGGGAGGGGAATTCGGTCCGGTTCAACTCATCGCTCTCGAAACAGTGCAGCGGGACGCCGAGGCGGGAGGCATACTCCATAAGCCCCGATTCATCGCGCTTGGCAGCTGCCGAGGCGATGCAGCATACGCTTTTGGATGATAAGAACATTCGTTTAAGATGGCCGGCTACAAACGCGTCGATTTCATCTGCCGCTGTTCCCCGGTTGCAGCCGATTCCGAGCACCAGATTGCGGGGGCGAAGCAGCAGCAGGTTGTCCGGATGGATATTCTGCGGAAGTTGACGATTGGTGACGAACAGAAAGCCTTCGGCCGGGGTGTCGGCGGCTTCGGCGAAAGTGCCGTAATATTTGACCTTGCCGCGGCCATGCAGCCAGCTGCGGGTCCGTCCGCCGGGGTCTACGACGGCGATCTCCTTGTCGTCCAGCAGAAGCGTGTTGAGCAGTTTGACCTTGCGGATGTCGTCTATAATCCAGCCATTCTCCTTGGCCAGCATATCGAAGGAGGGGAGTTCGTTGGCGTCGGTGGCGGTCGTGATTACAGCCCTGGCTCCGGAGGCGAAGGCGCAACGCTCGGCCAATTCGTTTGCCCCACCGAGATGGCCGGAGAGAAGCGAGACGGCAAATTTGCCCGCATCGTCCATCACGACCACTGCCGGGTCGCTCTCCTTGGATTCCAGAAGCGGCGCGATAATCCGTACCACGATACCGGCAGCCATGATGAAAACGAAGCCGTCATACTCCTTCCAGAGAGCGCTGATCAGGGCTTTGGCGCCGGATGGATCGAAACTTGAAAACTCCCTGCCTGCCTGCCCGGAATAGCGGCTGGAGACGTGAAGTTCCACTCCGGGCATGTTTTCGCGCAATTTGCTGCCAAGCCTGGAACCTCGCCTGGTTATAGCAATGGCCGCAATGCGCATTTCAGGCTACTGCGCTTTCACGGAAACCGTGGGAGAATCCTTCGTCATACAGCAGGGATCTGGCCTTCATCCCTTCGCGCCGCGCGGCCAGCACATCGCCGACGATGATCAGCGCCTGGCGGTCGATTCCTGCCTGGCGCACCTTTTCCGAGATGTCTGCCAGCGTTCCCTGAAGTATCAGTTCATCGTCCCATGATGCCCTGCAAACGACGGCGACCGGGGTAGCCGTGGTATAGGCTCCCTGCAGCAGCAGTTCGACAGCATTATCTATCATGCCGATCGAGAGATATATCACCAGAGTCGCTCCGATCCTGGCAATTTCGTTCAGTCTCTCCCGCTCCGGCACCGGAGTACGCCCTTCGACGCGGGTGAAGATAACAGTCTGTGAGAGTTCCGGCAGGGTAAGTTCCTGTTTGAGGGAAGCGGCGGCGGCAAAGGCGCTGGTAACGCCCGGCACTACCTGGTATGGTATTCCGAGGCGATCAAGCGCCTCCATCTGTTCCTGGATCGCCCCGTAGATGCAGGGGTCGCCGGTGTGCAGCCGGACGACACTCCTGTCGGCGGCAATGCTATCCATGATGACGGTGATGACCTCGGTCAGGGTCATTCCGGCCGAGTCATAGACGTCTGCCCTGGTTGCGTAAAGTTTAACAAGCTTCCGATCCACCAGGCTGCCGGCAAAGATAACTACATCGGCGTGCCTCAAAAGCCGGGCTCCACGAACCGTGATAAGGTCCGCCGCCCCAGGACCGGCCCCTACAAATGATACCTTGGCTGCCATTTTCTTCCCATCATCCCAGAATTCAAGAGGAATATCTCTGCTTCTTGTAGTCTGAAACCTGTTGCATGTCAAGCCGCTACGCCAGGAGATCGGATGTAATAAGGTCCACTGCCGCCCAAAAGCTTAGTTCATATCCCGGTCCCGCCGTCATCGGACACCCGGTTTCCGGAGCGTATGCCACGCTTGAAAATCAGTATGCTTACTCCTTCCGCAGTTCGATCGAATTCAAATGAAAGTGCGTGTTCATACGCCATGAGAGCCACGGCCTGCAGTTGCCCGATATCCCGCAGACTGAAGAGAACCCGGTTCCCCTTGCCGAGATAGCCTAAGAAGCTGTCGGATACACTGAATTCTATTGAACCGGACTCTCCGGTCAGATCAACAACGCTCACTCCGATGCCGCTGATTGATGCTTCGTTCAGGCTGATACGCCGCAGCAGGCCGTTGCCAGCATCAGGTACGAGCGGAGTTAACCCGGAAAGCCCGGTTTTTTGGGGTTCGATAGGTGCTACAGCTATCACCATTCCGGCAGCCACGGTTGCATTGCTGATACGATCGATCAGGATAAAGCTTCCGGTCTGACGGTTTTGCCGGTAGGGGTCGAATGAGATCGGGCGGTCCAGTTCCAGGCGGACGACACCGATTTCGTTCAGTCCAAGTGTCGGCACCTGCTTCTGCTCCAGGGTATTGACGTCCACTGCATACTGTACGTCGGTGACCCGGCCGGGAGTCGTTGAAGTAGCTGATTTGATCAGGTAGATCTGTCCAGGCTGCAGCGGTTCTTCGTGCATCCAGACGAGATAGGCTTCCGGGTGCCTGGCATGGATCGGAGGAGCATCGATTGCAGAGAGCATGTCGCCCCGGCTGATATCTATCTCATCCGCAAGGGTGAGGGTAACCGACTGGCCGGCTACCGCTTCCTTCAGATCTCCATTCATAGTGACGATCCGCTTCACCCGGCTGCTGCGTCCGCTTGATGCGACCAGCAGCTCGTCACCAGGACGGATCACGCCAGAAGCGACCGTGCCGCAGAAACCGCGAAAGTCGAGATGCGGGCGGTTAACCCACTGAACCGGCATCCGGAACGCTTTTTCCCTGTCCTCTCCCTCAATCTGAACGTTCTCCAGATACTGTATGAGGGTGGGTCCTTTGTACCAGGGGGTATTGGGACTCGGTTCGATCATATTATCGCCGCCGAGGGCGGAGAGTGGAATGGCTGTGATATTGCCAAAGCCGAGCGATGCCGCGAACCGCTCGTAATCGCTCCGGATCGCCTCGAACTGCTGCTCATCGAAATCGATCAGATCCATCTTATTGACCGCCAGCACTATACGCCGTATGCCGACCAGGGAGACCAGAAAACTGTGACGTCTGGTCTGGGTCAGCACCCCTTTGCGCGCATCCACGAGGATCACCGCAACCTGGGCGGTTGAGGCTCCGGTAACCATGTTGCGTGTATACTGCTCGTGACCAGGGGTGTCTGCGACGATAAACTTGCGCCGGTCTGTGGAAAAGTAGCGGTACGCCACATCGATGGTGATCCCCTGCTCACGTTCCGCCTGCAGACCGTCCAGCAGCAGCGCGTAATCGATGGCTCCCCCCTGGGTGCCGACCTTTTTGCTGTCCGCTTCCAGCGATGCCAGCTGGTCTTCAAACACCATCTTCGAATCCCATAGCAGCCGTCCGATCAGGGTGCTCTTTCCGTCATCGACACTGCCGCAGGTAATGAAGCGGAGCAGTGATTTCTCTTCATGGCTCTTAAGATAGGCGAAGATATCTTTTTCTATAAGTTCGGATTGGTGTGCCACGTGATTCCTCCGGAATCAGGTTAAGGTTGAGGTTAAGGTTAAGAATTTTCTCAACCTCAACCTCAACCTTAATCTCAACCTGCCGTTAAAAGTATCCTTCCTGTTTCTTCTTCTCCATCGACCCGGCCTGGTCATGGTCGATCAGTCGTCCCTGGCGCTCCGAGGTTCGGGTCAGCAGCATTTCCTGGATGATCCGGGGCAAGGTGTCCGCTTCCGATTCGACGGCAGCGGTCAAGGGGTAACACCCTAAGGTGCGGAAGCGGACAGATCTGTACTGCACCGTTTCCCCCGACTTGAGCTCCAGCCGGTCATCGTCAACCATTATCAGCATGCCGTCCCTTAGAACCACCGGCCGAACCGCGGCGTAGTAGAGCGGGACGATCGGTATCTGCTCCAGGTGGATGTACTGCCAGACATCAAGCTCGGTCCAGTTGGAGATCGGAAATACACGGATGCTTTCCCCAGGCTTGATCCTGGAATTGTACAGATTCCAGAGCTCAGGGCGCTGGATTTTCGGATCCCACCGGTGGTTGCTGCTCCGGAAGGAGAATATCCGCTCCTTGGCCCTCGATTTTTCCTCGTCCCGCCGGGCGCCTCCGAAGGCTGCGTCGAATTTGTAGCGGCTTAAGGCCTGTTTCAGCCCTTCGGTTTTCATGATATCGGTGTAGAGCGACGATCCATGGGTAAAGGGCGAAATTCCCTGACTCACCCCCTCCTCATTCACATGCACGATCAGGTCAAGTCCGCATTCGGCGGCCATCTTGTCCCGAAACTCTATCATCTCGCGAAATTTCCAGGTGGTGTCCACATGCAAGAGGGGAAAGGGGGGGGGAGCCGGGTAAAATGCCTTTCGGGCCAGATGCAGCATGACCGCAGAATCTTTGCCGATCGAATAGAGCATCACCGGGTTGCCGAATTCGGCAGCCACTTCGCGGAGGATGTGGATGCTCTCGGCTTCAAGCTGTTGCAGGTGAGTTAAATTTAGGCTCATAAAGTTTTGCTCCTATTCCTGTTTCAACTTAAAACTAACTCCCCCTCGCCCCCTCTTACCTAAGAGGGGGAAAGCGTGCGTCCCTCCCCTTTACCAAAGGGGAGGAGAGGAGGGGTTACATCACCTTTCGGTGTAACCCGCATTCCTTATGCTCCGGGTTCTCCCACCACCATCGCCCCGCCCTGGCATCCTCGCCCGGTTGCACGCTCCTGGTGCAGGGGGCGCAGCCGATAGAGCGGTATCCCTGGCTGTAAAGGCGGTTCTTAGGGAGACGCTGCTCTTCGGTGTAGGCAAGAAGTTGTTCCTCGCTCCAGTCGATCAGAGGGTTTATTTTGAGGATACCGCCGTTCAGATCGTCCCGTTCAATAGCCTTCAATTCGCTGCGGGTGACGCTCTGCTCCCGGCGGATGCCGGTAACCCAACCTGAGAGCCCTTTCAATGCGCATGACAGCGGTTCCACCTTCCGGATGGCGCAGCATTCGTGGCGCTTGTCCAGCGATTCGCGGAAAGAAAAAAGCCCCTCGGCGCTCTCAAGACTCTGGACCTCCTCATGGCGCGGAAAGTACCAGTCGATCTTCAGGCGGTAGCGTTCCAGCAAAATTTCGGCTACCTCGTAGGTCTCCTCGTTCAGCCGGCCGGTGTCGAGAGCGAAAACTCCCAGATTCAGTCCGGCCTTCTGGGCGATGTCGATGATGGCCACATCCTCAAGCGAGAAGGAACAGGCCAGAGAGACCGGGCCGTTGGCCGCTTTGATGCCGAGGCGCAGGATGTCGGCGGGGGCGGTGCTGGTTGGCAGAATAGAAATTAAAGTATCCATTGTTATTCCCTCAGAAACGTGTTTTTTTCGTCACATCAAGGCTGTTGAGGTTTAGCGCGGAGGCGTAGCAGCGCTACGCCGCACAAGGTAAACCGAAGACTTACGCAGATCTGGCGTAAAAGGCACGTTTCTCCCCCTATATCTGGTAGTCTTCGACAAACACCCTCACCTGGCGCGGACGCACAAAGACTGACTCGCCCTGCTGAAGCCCAAGATTCTGGAACAGGTCCCTGGTCAGTTCCGCTTCGATAAACTCATTATTCCCTTCAATGGCCAGGGTGACCCGAACCGCCGGTCCCAATTTCTGGATATGCTTGACCTCGGCCTTAAGCGATGTTGGATCCTGCCGGCTCCGCTCGATCTCGATATCGTGAGAACGGACGTATGATACGGTTTTTTCGCTTGCATCAAGCTGACCTTCACCGGTTTGATGCAGCCGGCCATGAAACAGGTTGACGTTCCCCAGAAAGTTCAGCACGAAAGGATTGACCGGGTTCTCATATACCTGGTCCGGAGTACCGTACTGTTCGATCTTCCCCCTGTTCATGACTACAATACGGTCGGCCACCTCCAGCGCCTCTTCCTGGTCGTGGGTCACGAAGACACTGGTGACGTGAATCTCATCATGCAGCTTGCGCAGCCAGCGGCGCAGTTCGGCCCGTACCTGTGCATCCAGGGCGCCAAAAGGTTCGTCCAGCAGCAGTACCTGTGGTTCCACAGCCAGCGCGCGGGCCAGGGCGATGCGCTGGCGCTGGCCGCCGGAGAGTTGAGCAGGATAGCGTTTGGACATCCCCTCAAGCTGTACCAACTGGAGCAGTTTCATGACTTTGTCGCCGATCTCGACATTGGATGGGCGCGTGGCGCGAGGCCTGACCCGCAGACCGAAGGCGATATTTTCGAAGACGGTCAGGTGACGGAACAGGGCGTAATGCTGGAAGACAAAGCCTACCTGCCGCTCCCTGACGTGTGAGTCGGTACTGTCCTGTCCGTTGAACAGAATCCGGCCAGAGTCAGGAGTCTCCAGTCCGGCAATGATCCGCAGCAGGGTGGTCTTGCCTGATCCGGAAGGGCCGAGCAGTGCCACAAGTTCGCCGGAAGGTATGGTGAGGTTGACGTCCTTCAAGGCTTTGAAGCTTCCGAACTGTTTGCTGATATTTTCGATTTCGATACTCATAGGTCCTCACGTCCGCAGGCTGAAGCAATTTAGGCTGAAGGCTGAAGTTTACAGCTTCTGCGAATTCCTTCAGTCTTCAGCCTTCAGTCTGTTTTATTCATTTCCCAATTGCAGCCGAACCTTCCACTCGGCCACGCTCTTGACCGCGAGTGTAATCAGCGCCAGAAAGGCCAGCAGCGACGCAACGGCAAAGGCGGCGGTGTAGTTGTATTCGTTGTATAGAATCTCCACGTGAAGCGGCACGGTATTGGTCATCCCCCTGATATGGCCGGAGACTACCGACACGGCGCCGAACTCTCCCATGGTGCGGGCGTTACAGAGGATTACGCCGTATATGATGCCCCATTTGATGTTTGGCAGGGTCACCCGGAAGAAGGTCTGCAGGCCGCTTGCGCCCAGCACCAAGGCCGCCTCCTCCTCATCCTTCCCCTGTGCTTCCATCAGCGGAATCAGCTCGCGGGCCACGAAGGGGAAGGTGACGAAGATTGTGGCCAGGATAATGCCCGGTACGGCAAAAACGATCTTGATATCGTGCGCCTGCAGCCAGGGTCCGATCCACCCCTGCAGACCGAAGATCAGGACATAAATAAGTCCGGAGATGACCGGAGAGACCGAGAAGGGGAGGTCGATCAGGGTGATCAGCAGGTTCTTGCCCGGAAAACTGAACTTGGCGATTGCCCAGGCTGCGGTCACCCCGAAGAAGAGGTTGAGCGGTACGGTCAGAGCGGCGGTTATGAGCGTCAGCTTGATGGATGACAGGGTATCAGGTTCTTGTAGGGCGGTCAGATACACCGAAAGACCTTTCTCGAAGGCTTGGCTGAATACGGCAGCAAGGGGAAGCGCGAGGAACAGGGTCAGAAATGCCAGGGCAATGGCGATCAGCAGCCAACGCACTGCAGCCGGTTCGGTCTGTAGCCGGCCTTTCGGGTTTTGTGATCTAGGGATAATTGCTACCGGTGCCGACATGACGTTCCTCTTTTGAATCGTGACTGAAATGGAACACGGATCAGATCTGATTGAACGGATAAAAGCGGATTATTAATGGGTGAAACCTGTTGTATTTTATGCTTATCCGTGAAAATCCGTTAAATCCGCTTTTAAGGTGTTCTATTCGCCTTTTGCTTGTCTATTCTGCATACCTTCTGCTCCACTTCTGCAGAAGATTGATGACCAGCAGCATTAAAAATGATGTCAGCAGCATCACGCAGGCTATGGCGGTTGCGCCTTGATAGTCGAACTGTTCGAGCTTGGTGATGATCAGGAGCGGCGTGATCTCCGAGACCATCGGCATGTTGCCTGCGATAAAGATGATCGAACCGTATTCGCCCACGCCCCTGGCGAATGACAGGGCGAAACCGGTCAGGATTGAAGGCAACAGCATCGGAAAAATTATACGTTGAAGGGTCTGCCGGCGATTGGCTCCCAGGCAGACGGCGGCTTCTTCCAGTTCCACCTCGATCTCCTCAATAACCGGTTGAACGGTGCGCACAACGAAGGGGAGGCCGATAAATGTCATGGCCAGTACGATGCCGAACGGCGTGAAGGCTGCCTTGATGCCGTGAGGCTCCAGGTAGCGCCCCACCCAGCCGTTGGGGGAGTAGATCGTGGCCAGGGTGATGCCGGCCACTGCGGTCGGCAGGGCAAAGGGGAGATCCACCAGTGCATCCACAATCCGCCGGCCTGGGAAGCGGTAGCGAACCAGGACCCAGGCCACAAGTACGCCGAAGATCGAATTGATAAGTGCTGCAATAATGGCCGCGCCAAAGGTCACCTTGTAGGAGGCCATTACCCGGGGAGCCGTGACGGTGCTGATAAATTCGCCCCAGGTCAGTCCGGCTGTTCTGAATACCAGAGACGAGAGCGGAATCAGCACGATGACGCTCAGGTAGAATATCGTGAAGCCGATGCTCAGCCCGAAGCCGGGGAGTACGTTGTTATGTCGCTTGAATAATTTCATTTATGATTCCCTGTTGCAGTTATGTTTTATTTCTTTACGTCGTAAATCTGGTCGAATGTACCGCCATCGGCAAAGTGAGTTTTCTGAGCCTTCTGCCAGCCGCCGAAGGCTTTGTCGATCGTATAGAGCTTGACTTTGGCCAGTTTGGTCGGGATCTTTGTGTTTATCGGACGATAATAATGCTTTGCGGCGATCTTCTGCCCTTCGTCGGTATAGAGATACTTCAGGTATTCTTCGGCCACTTTCCTGGTGCCGCGTTTGTCGGCCACCCTGTCCACCACGGTGACCGGCGGTTCTGCCAGGATGCTTTCCGAAGGGGTCACGACATCGAACTTGTCCGGTCCCAGTTCGTTGAGCGCCAGGAATGCCTCGTTCTCCCAGGCCAGCAGTACATCACCCAGGCCACGCTGTACGAAGGTATTGGTTGAACCGCGGGCGCCGGAGTCAAGCACAGGTACGTTTTTGAGCAGCTTGATTACGAACTCCTTGGCCTTGGCGTCGTTCCCCCCCGGCTGGTGCAGGGCGAAGGCCCATGCGGCCAGATAGTTCCATCGTGCGCCGCCGGAGGTCTTGGGGTTCGGGGTGATGACTGATACTCCCGGTTTTACAAGGTCGTCCCAGTTTTTGATCTTCTTGGGATTCCCCTTGCGTACCAGGAAGACGATGGTGGAGGTGTAGGGTGCGCTGTTGTGCGGCAGCTCTTTCTGCCAGCCCGGCTTGATCTGCCCCTTGGTGGCGATTGCGTCAATATCGTACGCCAGCGCCAGGGTGATCACATCGGCTTCCAGACCGTCAATAACCGCCCGGGCCTGCTTTCCGGAACCGCCGTGGGACTGCCTGATGGTGACCTTGTCGCCGGTTTTTCCCTTCCAGTACGCGGCAAAGACGTTGTTAAAGTCGGCATAAAGTTCGCGGGTCGGATCGTAGGATACGTTCAATAAAGTTATATCGGCTCCCTGCGCCAGAGAAGTTGTCAGAAAAGCCGCTGTCAGTAAGTTTGCAATAAATCCGGTTTTCATCTGTTACTCCCTCATAATGTATTTAAAATCTATGGTTTTTATAGACTAAATGATGCAAAAAAAACAGGCTATCTGCGGTGCGGACGATCATCCGATCTCCCGCACCTTGCTACAGAGCTCATCCAACGTCAGGGAAGGTGCCACGACACCTCCCAGACCCTGATCGCCGAGGCGGTAGAGATCAAATCGGGGAGAACGTTCCCCCTGTTCGTCCTTGACCAGAGTTGAGCTGACAATCCCTGCATCGGCCAACTGCGGTTGTGCGCAGGAATTGTGGCAGCCGGAGAACGCCCAGGTCAGTGCTTTTGCCGCCGGCCCCATTGCATCAATTATTGTTCCGGCGATGTCGCTGGTCGGCGACAGTCCAACCCGACAGAGGTGACTGCCGGGGCAGATCCGGAAGGTCGTCCCGCCAAGTTCAAAGCCGGCTTGCCTGAGTGCGCTTGAAGCGCCGGCAAAATCGGAAGCACTGGAGATATGCAAAGCGATATCCTGGTTGGCGGTTGCCATCAAAACGCCGTCGGCCAGTTCGTCGGCAAAGTCGGCCAGCTCTTTCAATTGCAGAGCGGAGAGGAAACCACCAAAAAAACAGACTTCGATGCGCCGGTTCCCGGCGGCCGGCGCAAGAGTTTCGGGCAATCCTGCTATCGCTGGAAGTTCTTCGGCAAATGATGGTTCCATCGACACTCGCCTACGGAACTCAGCTTCGCCGATCTCCCGTACAAGGTGCTTGACCCGTTTTCCGGGCGGGGTATGGACGGCATAGACCCTGGCCACCGCTTCGATAAGCGGGATGATCCGTTTCTCGTTTACTGCGGTTTCAAATAGGAAGCCAGCCTGCGGCTCGCGTCCCAATCCCCCCCCCAGATACATGTCAAAGCGGGAGCCTTCGGTATCATTGCCGGCAAAAACAAGTCCGACGTCCTGAATCAGGTGGCGGCGGCCCGCATTATCGGCCTCAACGCCGATCTTGAATTTCTTCGGCAATCGCTCAAAGCGGGGGTTGCCGGCGAAGTGGCGCTGAAGGCGGCGCGCCATTGTTTCAAGTGCCGGAAAACCCGCGGCCCCCTGGCTGGAGCAGGTGATGCCGCGTACGGCGCCCCCGCAGGCGCCGCGCGTGGTCAAACCGACTTTTGAAAGAGCCCTTTTAACTTCAGGTAGATCGGACTCTTTCAGCCAGTGTATCTCGATGCTGCCGCGCGTGGTCAGATGGATTGTGCCATGACCGAATCGAAGGGAAACATCGGCCACTGCCCGGGCCTGCTCAGCCGAGATGACCCCGGCCGGCAATTTGACCCGCTGCATGAAAGAACCCTCCTGGCGCTGACGGTAGATGCCGTCGAGCCGGTAATCAAAAGGTTGTGCCGACATCAGATCCCCTCAAACAGTGCCGTAGATAGATAGCGCTCGGCCCCGTCAGGCAGAATGACAACTATGGTCTTGCCGGCAAATTCATCCAACTGGCCAAGTCGAACCGCTGCCGCCACTGCTGCGCCGCAGGAAATTCCGACCAATAGCCCTTCTTCTTTTGCCAGGCGTTTGGCGAATTCGATCGCTTCGGCGCTCTCCACCAGTTCGACACGGTCGACTACTGAAAGATCGAGAGTGTCGGGAATGAATCCGGCTCCGATTCCCTGTATCTTATGTGGTGCGGGCTGGATCGGAAGACCCGCCAGGTGCTGTGTGATGACCGGGCTTTCCTTCGGCTCGACCGCGACCGAGATGATCTTCTTCCCCCCGGTATATTTGATGTAGCGCGAAATTCCGGTGATGGTGCCTCCGGTTCCTACACCGGAGACCAGGACATCGACAGCGCCGTCGGTATCATTCCATATCTCGGGTCCGGTTGTTTTCTCATGGATTTCAGGGTTGGCCGGGTTTTTGAACTGCTGAGGCAGAAAATATTTTGCCGGTTCCGCGGCAGCAATTTCCTCGGCCCTGGAGATAGCGCCCTTCATCCCCTCGGCGCCGGGTGTCAGGATCAGATTGGCGCCCAGAGCGGCCAGCACTCTGCGGCGCTCGATGCTCATAGTCTCAGGCATAGTCAGGGTAAGCTTGTATCCGCGGGCGGCGGCCACATACGCCAGGGCTATGCCGGTGTTGCCGCTGGTCGGTTCTATGATCTCAACGCCCGGTTTGAGTACGCCACGTTTTTCTGCGTCCCAGATCATATTGGCGCCGATCCGGCATTTTACAGAGTAGGCCGGGTTGCGCCCCTCCACCTTCGCAAGTATGATGGCTTTTGAATCTCCGACAATGTGATTCAATCTCACCAGCGGAGTGTTTCCGATTGACTGCGAGTTGTCTGCATAAATTCTGCTCATGATTTTCTCCTTTCGTTGTTAACGTCTATGGAATTTATAGACTAACGGTGCAAAAAAAGTCAGATACTGAAGTCTACAATCTTTGCCTGGGCTTTCTGTGCATTTTCCGATCGCTCGATCATGTCAGCCAGCGTGGTTGACTCAAGAACGGAAGTGATGGCCTGCATAACGTCTGACATTACCAGCCTGATCCCACAACTGGAAGGGTCTCCGCATTCGTCGCACCTAGGCGAAGTGGCGTCATTCAGGCAGTGGACGGGAGCATAGCCACCTTCAAGCACCTTGATAACAGTACCGATGCTTATATTCCTGGGTTCTCTGGCAAGGTAATATCCACCACCCTTACCAATCTTACTCTGAAGTATACCGGCATTTTTAAGTGTCAGCAAAATTGACTCGAGAAATTTGCGAGGTATCTCTTCAGTTCTGGCAAGTTCCGATATTAGAATCGGTTCGTCAACTGGTTGAGTTGCCAGATGGATCAGCGCTTTAAGGGCATATTTTGTTTTCTTTGATAACATGTCTACTATTTCTATAGATAAAAAACCATGTTGTCAAGAAATAATTTACAGAAATAATTTACATGTAATGTCGATTGGTTTAATTCTCATATGAATTGCAATAGTTTCTTGCAATGTTCGTAACCGGAATCTGTATAATCAATGTAAAATTATGGAGGGAGAGACATGGCCGAAATATTACGCTGCAGCTGGTGCGGAAGCGATCCGCTCTACAGGGAGTATCACGATAATGAATGGGGAGTGCCGCTGCACGACGACCTGCGACTGTTTGAGATGTTGACTCTGGAGGGGGCTCAGGCAGGTCTCTCCTGGCTGACAATCCTGCGCAAACGGGAGGGGTATCGCAAGGCTTTTGCCGGATTCGACCCGCAGTTGGTGGCCGCTTTTGGCGATGCCGACAGAGCCAGGCTTATGGCCGATTCCGGCATTGTCCGGAACCGGCTTAAAATCGCCTCAGCCATATCCAACGCCCGAGCTGTGCTGGAAATACAGAGCCGTTATGGCAGTCTGGATGCCTTCTTCTGGGGTTTTTTGGACGGGAGACCAATCCGCAACGACTGGAAGAGTATGGCCGAAGTTCCGGCCAGGACACCACTCTCGGACATTATCAGCAGGGAGTTGAAGCGGCACGGCTTTAGCTTTGTCGGTTCGACCATCTGCTATGCCCATATGCAGGCCACCGGTATGGTCAACGACCACCTTAGCAGCTGCTTCCGCCACGCCATCTGCTGACGAAGACGTCAGATGAACTAAAATGGCCGAATGCAAGGATGGTATTATGCTAATAAGCCCTGGCAGGGTTTATTAGTTTCGCTTTCGGACAAGATTCAATCCTACTGCACAACCCTTCTTAATTCCGCCTCAAGCAGATCCATGCTGTACGGTTTCCGGATTAATCCGGAAGGGGCTTGACCGGTGGTGGTGCGCCCGATCAGTTCCTCTTCATTGAAGCCGCTGGCAAGGATTATCTTTGTGTCCGGCCTGATATTGTATATTTCGCTCATGGCAGCTATCCCATCCATGTTCGGCATGGTCAGATCCATCAGAACGACAGCAATCTCGTCCGCATGTTCACGGAATTTAACGACCGCATCGACGCCGTCATGGGCGGTAATAACCCTGAAGCCGCAGAGCTTGACCATCTTGGTACAGACTTTAAGGACCGGCTTTTCATCGTCCACCACCAGGGCCAGACCGGAAAGCGGGGGCAAAGGTGTGGTGTCTATTATCCGTGTGGTCGTAACCGGTTCTTGAACCGTGGCGGGTTGAGCGGATTCCGAAACCGGGAACAGCGCCCTGAAGGTTGTCCCCTTGCCAGGTTCGCTCTCCACAAACAGTGCGCCAGAGTGTGTCCTCATTATCCCCATGACTGCCGACATTCCGAGTCCGCGTCCGGTAAACTTCGTTGTAAAGAAGGGGTCGAAGATCAGTTTTATGGTTTCCTTGCTCATGCCGCAGCCGTTATCGCTGACCTCCAGGTACGCAAAGCGCCCCGGCAACGGTTTCTCCTCCAGCAGACTGGAGGCCAGAAAAGTTTGGTCGCACTCCTTGATGCCGGTAGTGAGCCTGATAGTGCCCGGCTGCTCTTCAATCGATTCGGCGGCGTTGGTGATCAGATTCATTACCAACTGCTGAATTTGGGCTTCGTCTGCCGTTATGGCCGGTAGTTCTGCAGAGAGAGAGAGTTCCATTGAAACGGCTGTCGAGGCTGCGCTCCTCAACATATGGGTATTTTCCCTCACCAGATCATTCAGGTTCAATGCTTTTTTGGTAATAGATCCCATGCCTGCATAGGTAAGCATCAAATCGGTAAGATGAGCTGCGTGTTTGCCGGAAATCATTGCACTGGCTATATGTTTTTGCGGATCCGAATCATTGGCAAGTCCCCTGGCAGCCAGCTCCATATTACCGAGCATGGATTGCAGCAGGTTGTTGAAGTCATGGGCTATGCCGCCTGCCATAATCCCCAGACTCTCCAGCTTCTGCGCCTGCAAAAATTGCCGTTCTAATGTCAGACTCTCTTCTTCTGCCTGCATCCGTTTGCTGATATCGCGGCCTATCCCAAGAAATGAGATCTGATTGTCTTCCGGATCAAGCAAGATTGAGCCTCTGGCCGAATACCAGATCCACGTGCCGTTTTTATGTAGTACCCGGTATTCGACATCTTTCTGTTTTTCTCCGGTCTCCAATACTAACTTTAAAAAGGAAAAACAGTTGATGACATCATCCGGATGGACAAATGGTACAAAAGGCTTGCCGATAGTATCAGCAAGTTCGTATCCAAAGGTATCCTTCCAGTTGGGCGACACATAAGTGAATACTCCTTCAGTTGAAAGAGTAAAGACTATGTCATTTACATTTTCAACAAATGAGCGGAAGCGCAGTTCGCTCTTCTCGAGCTCCTTCGCCCGTTTTTCCAGATTTTCATTTGCTTCGCGAAGTTTTCTGGTGAGTTCGAAATTGCGCAGATGTATGGCAATACGGGCCAGCAACTCTGCCCCTTGGAAGGGCTTGGTGATATAGTCCACCCCTCCTGATTCAAGCCCTTTCACCCTGTGTCCTGCTTCGGCCAGCCCGGTCATGAATATCACCGGTATATCTTTCGTGCTTTCTTGCGACTTCAGCCTGCGGCAGGTTTCGAAACCGTCAATCCCCGGCATCAATACATCGAGCAGGATAAGATCCGGCCGGGCATTCTCGGCCTTTTGGAGGGCGCTTTCACCATCCTCGGCCATCAGGATCGAATAATTGCAGTTTATAAGGCATTCGCCAACTATTGACAGATTGACGGGATCGTCGTCTACAATCAGGAATACCGGTTTTCTATCAGCACTCATTTCTAGTTTCCCCTGTACTGTTCCGGCAGCGCCAGAATTGCCATGTCATTGAAACCTCCAACAATCTCAAGCAGTTTACGTGCGAAGCTTCTGTATATTTGGTCTCCGGCTTCAGGTTAGTCCGCCCGGTTCCGAACTTTCTGCATATACCTCACATGGCCAATTTATACAACTCATTAGATTTCTTTCTCTACATGAGGCGCCAACGTCTGAGCGCCGTTCGTTTTGTTAAGGCTATTCAAGTCTGCCGCGCCCATTCCGTTCATCTCCGCTATCGCCAGGTTCGGCGGCTCTTCCTACGCCGGCATCCTTCAAAAAAACGGCTATGATCCGATAGAATTCGTTCCAATCCGGCGGGAAATCATTGTGGCCGCAGGGGAATTCTACAAGCCGGGCGCGAGGCGCCCGCCGGAGCAGTTCACGGCTCTGCTCCGGCGGTACCGTGGTGTCATTGATGCCGTGAAAGAGCAGAATCGGCTGCCGGTATGCAGCCACAACCCTGCCATTATCGAACAGATCCCTGACAAGAAGTCCGGGAACAAGGAAACCGTGTGCAAATGGCCTGGTTGAGGTGAACGTGGACTGCAGGATCAGAGCCGCACTTTGGCGTCTGGCGGCAAGTGCGCAGGCCGCGCCTCCTCCAAGAGAACGTCCGAAGATAACGATTCGTTCCGGATCAACCTCATCCCGTTTTAGTACGGCATCGTAAGCCGTGACCGCCATCTCCGTAATGCTGCTCTCGGTGGGATTTCCAGTTGAGCGGCCAAAACCGGGATACTCGACCAGCAGCACGCCCATTCCCATCTGGCGAAATCCCTCGGCCTGCTCGGGAAGATAATCGATTACCTCGCCGTTGCCGTGAAAAAAGATCAGCAGTGGTAGTCGCTCGTTCTGTCTCCGATTGAAAGGCGGCATGAACCATGCCTCGCTCCGTCCCATGGAGGAAACGACCTCGATGGGGACAACGCCTACGGGGGGGCCACCGTGGACCTTTATATAGCGTCCCGGGTAGATAATCTGGCGCTGCAGCAAAAAAACGAGCAGGGCGTACGCCGCATATGCGATGACGGCGATAATGAAAAATTTGAATATGGACTGAAATTGCATGGTTTACTCCTGCAGTCGGAGCAGTTCTCACTCCTCTAATCTTCTTGTAACCGCGGCCACCAGCAGAGAGATGCCGAGTGCCGACAGCAGGATGGCGAACGAAACCATCACGCTGTTCAGGAGTGCGGGATTGACGAGGAGAACGCCTCCGAGTCCGAGCATCATGGCGCCTGATACAAGTTTCAGGACTCTCCCCTGCCATTCGGACAGTTGCCGTTTTCCGAGCGTGAGTGTGAAAGCGAGAACAATGATAAAGAGCGGAACTACATAAACAACATTATAGATGGCGAGGTACAGATAGTAAGTAGAATTGGAAAGGTTTTTCAAGGTAAGTATGCGGGTGAAGAGCATCGGAAATCCGGCCGTACAGAGCAGTTCATAGGAATTGGCCACGATCGCAAGCAGAGTTGTTCCGGTCAGAATTGACAGAAGCGAGGTGGAGCGGAGTAATTTTCGCATCCGATCAAACAGCTTCGGTTTTGCTTTGTCTGGAATGCTTAGGGAAAGCCCCCGTTTGAACAGAAAAAAATCTTTTATATTGATCGCCGCAATAATCACCGAGACACACCCGGCAAAAGTGGTAATAAGCGCAACATTCCCCATTACGAGAAAAAGGTTCAGCCAGGCAGCCATGAACAGAAAATAGATAAAGCCGGAAAAGAATACAAAAATCCCTCCGACCAGAAACATTTTATTGCGCGATTGGGCGTGTACAAGTAGACCGAGCAGCGAAAGCAGCACGAAGAATGCGCAGGGATTGAAACTGTCCATTCCGGCAATGAGCACCGTAATCACCGGCAGGGAGGAATTCCGGGCGTCAAAATCTCCCAGGAACGGGATATTGAAGGATGTATCTTTTTCCACTATTCCGGTCAGGGATGGTGATTCGGAAGCGAGAGGCAATGGGCGTACAGACGGTTCAGGATGTTCCGTTTCCCCCAGCATTCCGGCCGGATCGCCACAAGGCACGACGCCGCACTCCCTGATCACTTTTCCTATTGAACTCCTGGTCTGCGCCGTAAAACCCGAATAGAGCCGATCATGAACAAACGTGACAGGAACTCCGGAGGATTGCACACCATGCGCCCGAAGCATGAACTCCAGCATCCCGGCATTACTCTTATCGTACCAAACCTCGTACTCCCTGATTTCAAGTGACGGTTGGCTCCGTTTCAGCCCCTCAAGAAATGTTTTCTCCTCCTCACAGTGAGGGCATCCCTTTCCCCAGAAGAAATAGACGATGGTTTTTTTATTCGGATCGTTTAGTTTGCCGTTATTCTCTGCCGTTATCCGTTGGCTCTCCTCCGTTTCTTCCAGCTTGATTTGCTGCGGAAGCAGCAGAAGAAGCGACCTCTCTGGAATGTTCGGGATTACAATATTATCCGGATCGGAACAGATTCCGTTTGAGTCCTGCGGCTGACCGGCGCCCGGCGAGCATTTCATCTCGGACGGAGCAGGATCCGATGCTGAGGCGTTCTTTACGGTAAAAAGAAAGCAGGCAACTAGAAGCAGCAAGAAGAGTCCGGTCTTCATTCTCTCTGTCATCCTCCTGGTTTATCTTGCCTCAACTTTTATACCGGGGCGATTGAAGCAGTGCCCGTTATTTTTGGGTCGGAGTTTCTCTGACAGGCGTCTGTTCCTTTGCGGAGGGTATTTCTTTTGCAGGTACAGGAAGTGTGACAGTTACAGGCGTATTTTTATCGGATTTTACCGGTTCAGAGGCCGTTTTTTTTGCTTCCTCCAATCGATCCGTCAACGCCTTGATTTCAGCGAGCTGTTTTTCTATCTGGCTTGAAAAACGTGAGTTTTCCAATTTTAAGGTTTCAAGTTCCTTGGAGATAACCTGGCATTTAGCCGCATCCGCTTTGAGCTTTTCCAGTTCGGCCTTGCGATCCTCATACACTTTAATCCTGGTCTTGACGCTTGCCAACTGCTTGTCGATTATTTCCAGTTCGGTGGAGGTGCGGGCATTTTCCAATCTGGATGTAGCGGTTGCAACAACATTATCAACTATTTCCAGATAGTTATTTATCTCTTCTTCCGCTTCGGGTTTTAATCCGCCAAAACCAATATTGATCCCAAACAACTGGCGACTCCTTGTCTGCAGATCCGAGGCTTTTTGCAAGTATGAACGGGCCTTTTCAAGAGCAGCCAGAGCCTCGCGATTATCGCCAACCTTTCCTGCTATAGCATCGACAGTGGCGCGCGAAGCGTCAAGTTTTGCGACTGTTTTATTCTTTTCTGCCGAGAGAGCCCAGGTTGACGAAACAAAGAACAGTGCGATAAGAATCAGAATAGTCCTTTTCATATCAATTGGCCTCCCCTTGACGGTAACGCTCCAGTTGGGCCTCAAATTTTCTTAGTTCCGACCGGTGTAGAGCCAACTTCTCTATAGATTCCTTTTCTGCCGCCTTGGCATCAGCCGAATCGAGCTGTGCGCTTGCCAATTCAATCTTCAGGAGTGTCTCTTTTTCCTTGCCTGTGGCGGCATTTGCTCTGGCTGCTGTAAGGCTCAGTTTTGCAGCATCAAGAAGATCTTTGGCATACATGCCTACTCTTGATTCAGATGCTTTTTCGGCACGCTGATCAAGCTGTTGCAGCTGATCTTCTGTTGATCTTGAAATCGTGTCGGCCGAGACCGGATATGAAAACATGAGAATCAGTCCGCATGTCAAAAATGCATATCGTTTCATAGAACCTCCCAAAACTATTTCTGCTCATTCTAGCACGGAATGCAAAAAACTCAAATCCTGGTTCACCGCAAAATAGAAGTTGCCGGAATTTGCGATCTCCAACCGACCTGCAAGGAGTCCGACTATTTTTGAGTGGAGTCGAAGCACCATACCGTCAACTCGGCTATCGAATGCTGGAACTTGCGCCGAGTCTCGCGGATCACGAACGGCACCTCCAGTGGCTCGCCTAACAGTCGTAAATGCGGAGCCAGCGTCTTCTTCAAGCCGTCCAGCGACCAGACCGGCTCGCCCGCCTCCCGGTAGCCTCCCAACCATTCCTCTTTCCTGGTGAATTCCTCCGACCAGCTGTAGGGCGAAGCAATCACCAGCAGACCGTCCGGATTCATCCTTTCATGGATAGTGCTCAAGAAGCGGCGTGGTGAGTAAAGCCGATCGATCAGGTTGGCTGCCAGGATCAGGTCGTATCCGGTGAATTTATCCGGCAGATTGCAGACATCGGCCTGGAAGAACTGCACTCTCTCGCGGGTCCCCTCCAATCCAAGTTCGGATAGTGCGATCTCGCGAAAGGATAACACCTCTCCTTCTTCGGTGAGGGTGTAACGCAGGTACCCCTCCTCCTGCATGCGGGAGGCCAGTCGAAAAAAACGCGTGGAAAAGTCCAGACCGGTAACTTTTTGAAAACCACCCTTTGCCAGTTCGAAGGCTGAACGCCCAACGGCGCATCCCAGGTCCAGAGCATGCCCCTTCTCGCGTCCCGACATCAATTCCAGGCATATTCCTGCACAGGCCGCCGGAAAATTTGTTTCTCTGAAATAGCCCGGACCGTAGTGGGCGTCGCAGTACTGCGCCGCCAGAGCATCGCTCTCGTACTGGTCGTCGTGAATGAGGACCGGAGCAGCGCTCTCAACGTAGCGGAATCCGGCGTGCTGGAAAAAGTGCCGACGGAAGGCGTAGCGCGAATCGCGGGTGGCCTCGTTGCCTGTGGAGATCCAGGAGCCCCCCTTGATCAGGTTATGTCTGGTATCAAAGGTAGGAGTGGAGAAGTCGTCGTAC
The DNA here is from genome assembly GCA_028712665.1 of Desulfuromonadaceae bacterium. GTDB lineage: Bacteria > Desulfobacterota > Desulfuromonadia > Geobacterales > Pseudopelobacteraceae > JACRCG01. The sequence goes on along the minus strand of JAQTRC010000015.1, from coordinate 10,338 downwards.
CATGGGTGGATTTCGAAGCCGTGGAAGGGGTATATCGGGGTCTCGGTCCACTGCCAGACGTTGCCCAGCACGTCGAAGAAGTCGCCGGTTTTGAACCTGTCAATCGGACAGGAAGAGCAGCAGTACTCCAGGTTTATGTTCCCCGGCGCCTTCTCCCAGTAGGGTTGATCAGGAATAGCGCAGATGTCCCGCAGCCGGTTCCACTCGTCCTCGGTCGGCAGGCGTATCGGCTTCCCTCTCTCAGCAGCCTTCCAGTTGCAGAAAGCTTTGGCTTCCAGGTAGTTGACCTCCACCGGCCAGTTCCAGGGAAGGTCAATCTCCGACGCCATCGTCCTCAACTTCCAGCCGTTGCCATGCTTGACCCAGAAGAGTGGGGAAACGGCCTGTTTGAATTCGCGCCAGCTCCACCCTTCCTCACTCCACCATTGCTCCTCGAGATAGCAGCCTGCCTCGACGAAAGCCATGAATTCGCGGTTGGAGACGAGGTGCTTTGCCGCCTTGAAGTCGCATACCTCAGCCTCGTGGCTGCCGTACTCGCTATCCCAGCCGTAGAGGGGATGCCCCTTCTGTTTGCCGAGCAGCACCTTTCCACCCATTACCGGCAGCAGGGAATTCTCCGGCGGTTCGCCCGCCTCGGTGCAGACATTCCAGAAGGGGAGCTGTTGCACCTGGTCGATCGGGAGTTGGCGGATCAGCACTGAGGATGTCTCCAGGTGGATGCGTTCGTGCTCGATCCCCATCATGATCGCCCAGAAGGGAGACTCCCAGGTTATCGGCAGGGTCAGCGGCATTTTCCTTATCAGGCTGTCCACCAGATCGCGTGCCTTGTCGCGATACTCCTTGACCTGCCGGCGGGTGGGCCAGTCGTAATGAGCCTCATTCAGATCGTCCCAGGACATCTCGTCCACCCCCACAGCAAACATGGATTCAAAGCGGGGATTGATGCGCTGCTCTATGATTCGGGCGATGATCAGCTTGTTGATGAAAAAAGTGGCGGTGTGTCCGAAGTAGAAGATCAGCGGATGGCGCAGCCGGTCGGCCCTCAGGTAAAAAGTATCGTCGTACATGAGGGTTTCATAGAGCTTCTCGTCGATGTCGAAGGTTGCGTGGAAGTATTTCAGAATCTCGGCCCGCTTCTGTTCCGGGTCGCCCCGGTGCAGGATTATTGTTCGGGTTCTTCTCAGGTCCATATCGGTGTCCCCCCTTTAAGCGGATCGATGAAATGAGGCTGCCACAGGTTTTACAATTATAACGGATTATAACACATCAAACAACCTAGCTGATTCGTTTTAGCCGGGCTCGATCCCGATAATTCAGAGAAATGATATTGTCTTTCTATTAACCTGTGATAAAACAGAAATAATTGCATTGTTTGTATAAAATAAATGTCAGAAAGGGGGAGCCGCAATGAGCATTCTTAAGGAGTTTAAGGAGTTTGCGGTCAAGGGAAATGTGGTTGACATGGCGATAGGTATAATTATCGGCGCGGCTTTTGGAAAAATAATATCCTCCCTTGTCGGCGATGTAATTATGCCGCCGATTGGCGTCCTGTTGGGGGGGGTCGATTTTTCAAATTTGTCGATTGTTGTCCGGGAAGCGATTGATAAAAAACCGGCTGTGGTTATCAGTTACGGAAAATTTCTGCAGACGGTAATAGATTTCACAATTATTGCCTTTGCGATATTTATGGCGGTAAAGGGTATGAATTCCCTCAAGAAGAAAGAGGCGGAGGCGCCTGCTGCACCGGCAGCGCCACCCAATCAGGAACTGTTGCTTGCAGAAATCCGGGATTTACTCAAGGAAAAAAAGTAGCGTTTAAGAGCACTTATTTAAAATAGTATTTTTTTTGCATACTTAGCTGGCGATGATATTTTTCTGGACGAACGATGAGCTCTCCAGTATTCTAACAAGTTGCAGTAAAACCTACACCAATGAAAGGCAGACCCAATGGCACAAGCGAAAAAAGGGGATACAATTACGATCAACTATACCGGAACACTGGAAGACGGCACGGTATTCGACTCTACTATTGAAGGAACGGATTGCGACGATGATGAATGCTGCGATGACGATTGCAGTGATGATGAATGCGGTTGCGGACATGAAAGCGGCCCGCTGACTTTTGTTCTTGGCCAAGCCATCCTGTTTCCCCAGATCGATGATGAGATCGTCGGAATGTCTCCCGGTGAAAAAAAGAAGATCCGTATTGCGGCGGCTGACGCTTTTGGCGAGTATGACAAAGAAGAGGTGTTTACCGTTCCTCGTGCCGACCTGCCCGAGGATCTCGTGCCAGAAGTCGGCGATGAGCTGGTGCTGTCCAACGAAGACGACGAAGATATTGGTGTTACCGTACTTGAAACTACCGAGGAAACAGTCACCTTCGATGCCAATCATCCTCTGGCCGGCGAAGATTTGACATTTGAGGTGGAACTGGTGAGCATTCAGTAAAGGAATTCTGTCGCCGTAATACTATTTTTGAACCGAAGTGGAACATTATACACAATAATTATTTTTTAAACAGTCTGTTATTACCCTTTTCAAAACGTTATACTGCAGTGAGAGGTGGCGCTACCTTGAAGCAGACTGACGACTGAAGGAGGTAGGGACAATAGAAGTTGTTTCACACCAACAGTTTGCAAACATGCAGGTTTCCGGCTTTTAACAAGGCCGGCATGACCCTTGAAAAGGGAATTCGGTAAGTACAATAAATGAGGCCCGCGAAGTTTGCGGGCCTTTCATGTTCATCAGATTCGGCATTTACCAAATTGCCTGCTGTCAAAAGCCTGCTTGACACGGCTCGGTTAATACTGTTAAGATAACCTATCAAAATTGTTGCACCGGATAGCACTTAATCGTAGGCCCCGGAAATTTCCGGGGCTTTTTTCGTGATGCAACAGCAGAAAGAAGGAGTAGCATGGAGTTTCAAAAGTTTAATTTTCACCCCGTAATCGCAGCAAGTATAAGGGAGGCGGGCTACGTCACACCTACCCCTATCCAGCAGCAGTCTATACCGACAGTTATGCAGGGACGCGATGTAATGGGTCTGGCCCAGACCGGAACCGGCAAGACCGCTGCCTTTGCACTGCCGATCCTGAATCGACTGATGGAAGGGCCGCGTGGTCGTGTGCGGGTCCTGGTTGTGGCTCCCACCCGCGAACTGGCCGAGCAGATACATGAATCGTTTGTCTCTTTGGGACGTCAAACACGTCTAAAAAGCGTCACAGTTTATGGGGGCGTCAACGCCAACCCCCAGATTCAGGCGCTAAAAAACGGTGCCGAGATTGTTGTGGCTTGCCCGGGGCGGTTGCTGGACCATATCGGTCAAGGCACAATCGACCTGTCGCATCTTGAAGTTCTGGTGCTTGACGAGGCCGATCAGATGTTCGATATGGGATTCCTTCCGGATATCAAACGTATTCTCAAGAATATACCCGCCAAACGTCAAACCCTGCTCTTTTCGGCTACGATGCCGCCCGACATTAAAAAACTGGCCCAGGATATTCTCAGCGATCCGGTCACGGTGCAGGTCGGAAACACGGCGCCGCCGGTCACCGTTTCGCACGCACTGTACCCTGTGGAACAGCACCTCAAAACTGCGCTTCTTCTGGAATTGCTTCAGCATACCGATACCGAGTCGGTACTGGTCTTCACCCGCACCAAGCATCGCGCCAAGCGTCTGGGTGAACAATTGGAGAAGGCGGGGTACAAGGCGGCTTCGCTGCAGGGAAACCTGTCACAGAACCGTCGTCAGGCGGCTCTGGATGGTTTTCGTGACGGTACATACCAGATCCTGGTGGCAACCGATATTGCCGCACGCGGCATTGATGTCTCCTTGATATCGCATGTCGTCAATTACGATATCCCGGATACCCCAGAGGCTTATGTCCACCGGATAGGCCGCACAGGGCGCGCCGCAAAGAGCGGGGATGCTTTTACCATGGTATGCAACGAGGATACGATAATGGTCCGCACTATAGAGAAAAAACTGGGAGCTCCGTTGGAGCGCCGCACGGTGCCAGGTTTTGACTATACCGTTTCGGCGCCCAAAAAAGATGCCGAGTTTGCAAGGCCGCCACGCGAGCCCCGCTCGCCCCGAAAACAGACCGATGCCAAGAAAAGTTCGGTGGGGTCAATCAACCCGTTCAAAGCAGATCATCCAGGCGGCATCTCTGCCGGCCGTCCGCAGCAGGGCCGGCCGGGAGCGTCTGTCGGCAAAACAATATTCAATAGTTCCCGTCGTGGGAAATAGGGCGGGAGTTTAGACAAGAAAGGGGGCCACCGGCCCCCTTTCTTGTCTAAAAGAGCTTCTGCCCTGTTCAGGCCAGATCAAAATTGTTCTGATAGGCCATCATGGTGTTTATTATCAGTGCGGCAACCGTCATCCGTCCGACGCCACCCGGCACCGGTGTTATCCAGGAGCACTTCTTGCTGACATTTTGAAAGTCCACGTCTCCCACGATCTTTCCATCTTCCAACCGGTTTATACCGACATCTATAATTACAACCCCATCTTTAACCATATCCTCGGTAACAAATCCTGGAATACCGACCGCTACGACTATGATGTCCGCACGCCGGGTTTCATCCAGCAATAGTTGGCGGGGCGTTTCGATGTGGGTGAGTGTGACTGTGGCATTTCCTATCTCGAAATCATTGGAGAGCATGATCGAAATCGGCTTGCCTACGATATTCGATCGGCCGATAACGACGCAATGCTTCCCTTTTACCACGATCTCGTAAAACTGCAGTAGTTTGCATATTCCGTAAGCGGTGGCGGGCCTGAAGGCTTTCTGACCCAAAGTCATCCTCCCGAAATTTGTTGGATGAAAACCGTCAATGTCCTTTAAAGGATCAATCGCGTTTATGATGTTCTGCGGATTGATATGCTTCGGCACCGGCAGCTGAACTATCAGGCCATCGGTGGCAGGATCGTGATTGATCTCGGCAATCTTTGCAAGAAGCTCAGATTCTGAAACATTCTCCGGGAAACGGAGCAGTGCGCTTTCAAAACCGGCATTTTCGCAAGATTTGATCTTCGATTTTACGTATGATTCGCTTGGGGCGTGCTCCCCGACCAGGATCACGGTCATATGCGGTTTGCGCAAACCTGAATCGACATACCCTGTCACCTTATTGGATATGCCGGCAACCAGACTCGCGGCACAAATTTTCCCATCCAACAGCTTCATACGATTCTTTCCCTCACGCTACTCGCTCCGTTTTGTCACTTCTATCAGATGATAGCCGAACTCTGTTTTAATCGGGCCTATAACTTTTCCAACCTCGCCAGTAAAAACGGCCTGATCGAACTCTTTCACCATCTGGCCCGGCCCGAATTCCCCGAGATTTCCCCCATCTCTACCGGAAGGGCACTTGGAATTTTCGCGCGCGCAGGCTGCAAAGTCGGCTCCGGCTTCAATTTTATTCTTAAGCTCTTCACAAGTTTCTTTGGTCGTAACCAGGATGTGACGGGCAGTGGCTTTTGGCATGAAAATCTCCTTGTCTGCTTTTGTGATAGTGCGATCTCCGATGAAGAGTTATATCCATCTCTTTTCTGACACTATTGCCATCAATAGTCAATACGTCAATGCCGTGCGACTCTCTGACCGCTTCATATACCGTCTGAAACAGCCACCTGCCACGCCATCTGTGGTTGACCTCAATTATCCGGTTTCTCCATGTTTATAACATTCATCCGTAGACTTATCATTATTCTAAATGTAATAATAAAAAATAATACACAATGAGAAACAATAACAACTGATGCCACTTGACTACTGACTGGAAAAATTGCAGTAAATGGAGAGCCGACTCCAGCAGGAGAATCTCTGATGAAGTTCATTACTGGTCTAACAGCAGTTGTGCTGTTCAGCATTATCTACTGCAGAGGCAGCGCTCTTGCTGCAGTGGATAGCATTGAGATCGACCTGAAGGATTTAGGCCCGCGCAGAACCGACCCCGATAAATCAAGGCATCGTGATACACGCGAGCCCCGATTGCCTCCAAAAAAAACCGGCGGGACAGACCCTCTCAGCAAAACCAGCAACTACATTGTAAAATCCGGTGACTATTTATTCAAGATACTGATACGGCATTACGCCCTTTCAAATGATGATGCGGAAAGGCTGATCCCTGAGGTCATGCGCCTGAACAGCATCAGTAATCCAAAAAGTTTGACTGTTGGACAGCAGTTGACGATCCCGCTCGCCCCTTCGCAGAATGACAAACAGAATTTTGTCAGTAATAAGAAGTTATCGTCAGCGCCCCTTACGTCCCTGCCAGCCAGGGAACTGCCATCGCCTGCTCAAACATCGCAAAACCGGACGCCTGGGAAGTCCGAACTCCAGGCAACAATCTCGGAAGTTTCAGCTTGTGCTCTCGCCCATGCGGTTATAGTAAATCTGGGCCTGCTTTCCACAGAGACAGGGTTGCAACTCAAGACAGGATTTTCCGCGGCTACCTCCGACCTGAAGCTGGTAGTTGCCTGCGACCTCTCCCCGGAAGAGTCGTTTACTTACGGACGCCTCCTCTCTATGCACAAGGTTCGTCTGATCGTGTTCAAAGGGGACGAGTCACCCAAGCGTGTGATAGAAGAGTTGGCCTCTCACCTAAACCTCTCCTTCCAGATGGATGATTCAACAGATACGGGCGCTCTCGCCCTGACCTGCGTTTTTCCCGCCAAAAGCCCGGATGGTAAAGATGTAAGACTCATTATCAATACAACTAACTACGGCAATGCGTCTGAAGCCCGTTGATCGGTGAACCAGGCCTTGATATGTAGAGACCGGCTGCTATACTTAGAAGTGAAACTGTCAATATTTAATAGAGATGAGTTGCCTGGTGACAACAACTGCATAAGATGCCAGAAAAAAGCAAAACCCAACTGTTGGAGGAGATAAATGGGTATCCACAAGATTGAAATATCGAGCGGGATCCTGTGGGTTGAGGTTCCTGAAGCGAATTTACGTGTGTTGTGCGGATGTCCGGCAGATGCGGTCAAGCATATGGCAAAACGCGGACTGACCTTGCCTCAAGAGATTAAGGGAGTTTCCTGCGAGGCCGGGCCGAACGCGATCCTGCTTTCGGATACTGCGATACAAAATGGAGAGTTTGCCAATCTTGCGGAGTTTCCGGTCTTGCAGATGCTCTACAAGCAAGGAATGATTTTGCCAGGGCACCCGAACAACACCGGACGTAAACCCTTGTTGATCGGCGCAGCTGATCAGGTCTACTCGCAGCTGCGGTATATCTACCGGGGAAATTATGGACTGGTGTCGCTCGAAGAAATAATGCAAACGGGAGTGCCTGAAGAACAGGCCAGAGAGATGATGCGCCTGAAACTCAAGTTTGCTTTTGGGCGTATCCAGCCGACGACTGATTTTATTGACACATGCGTTGTTGGCGATGGAGTGATAGAAATCGCCAGCGGCGTAAATCTGCGCAGAGTGCGGCCCAATGTTTATGAATTCTCCCATGCTGGTGATATTGTGACGGTCGATCTAAACCTCAAACCCGGGGTTGTCTATGAATGCGCATATCCGTTGGGTTCCCGCAGATTTGAGTCTGAATACTTCTCTGTCATTCATTCGGGTGAGGGTGATGGTTGGGACGTCAACCGTCCTACAATGTCGAGCATAATTACCTATCAGGGGAAACTTTACCTCATCGATGCGGGCCCGCATCTTGTCGATATCATGTCAGCGTTGGGAATCGGGATCGACCAGGTGGACGGTATTTTCCATACCCATGCTCATGACGACCATTTTGCCGGGCTCACCGCTCTAATGCGTGCCGGTCGGCGCATTAAGTATTTTGCGACGCCGTTGGTCCGTTCTTCTGTGGCAAAAAAGTTGGCTGCATTGCTGGATGTGGATGAGGAACGGTTCGACGATTTTTTTGATATTCGAGACCTCGTCTTCGACAGATGGAACGATGTCGAAGGGTTGGAGGTGATGCCGATTTTCTCGCCGCATCCCGTAGAGACAAATATCTTCGTATTTCGCACCCTATGGGGCGAGGGTTATCGCACCTACGCGCATTTTGCGGATATTGTATCTTTGAATATCCTGAAGGCCATGGTCACTGACCAGCATGATAAACCTGGTCTCGACAAACTTGCCTACGAACGGGTCCGTGCAGCCTATCTGGCTCCATATGACCTTAAGAAAATTGATGTTGGCGGGGGGTTGATTCATGGTGATGCAAAGGACTTCCGGAAAGATGCATCCACCCGAATCCTGCTTGCGCATCGCGCCGGTGAGCTGACGGCAGAGGAGAAAGAGATCGGTTCCAGCGCCGCATTCGGCACACTGGATGTGTTGGTGGAAGGGCAGTCCGAGGGGATGCGCCGCAGTGCCTTTGCCTATCTTCAGGCTAATCTTCCCGGAGTATCTCTCCATGATCTACGCATGCTGATCAATCATCCCATCACTGAAATAAATCCTGGGGCCATTTTTCTCAAGGAGGGTGAAACGCCTCAGGAAATATTGTTGCTGTTAAGCGGGCAGGTTGAAAAGATACGAACCAGAGATAATATTTTCGGCAGCCTGTCTGCAGGGTCGTTGATCGGAGATACCGCCACGCTGGATAACCGTCCATCCAATCATACCTATCGCGCTTCTTCTTTCGTACGGGCATTGCGATTGCCGGTTACTCTTTATGCCGAAGTTATAAGGCGCAACGGGTTACAGGATCGCCTGCGCCGTGTTGTAGACATGCGGGCCTTCCTGAATACGACGAGCCTGTTTAGTGAAGGTCTTCCCGTTGAAGTACTTGGACAAATCGTTGACGGCTCTACAGAGCGGCATTATGAAATTGGTGAGGGAATAAGCGGTAAAGATGTTCAAGTTATTAATATTATCCGTTCCGGTTTCGTTGAGCGTGTTGTAAACGGAAAAGTGCAGGATGTTCTGAAACAGAGCGATTTTTTCGGCGAAGAAGAAGGAATCCTGAACGTTCCAGCTTTGTTTCAACTGCGCGCGATTGAAGAGACGACCACAGTCCAGATACATGGCGATCTGCTGGTAAACATACCGATACTTAGATGGAAAATCCTCGAGAACTACCAACAGCGCGCGGCACGCATAGTGTGCCGCGAAGACCAGTCAGAGTCATTTACTTGGAGTGATGCCTGCTCCATCCAAGTGGCGGAGTTTGACGGTCATCATCAGCGGCTGTTCGATATCGCCAATACGATTGCAAAACATTTGCATAATGGTTCCGAACGCAAATCTCTTGCCAACGCCTTTGAATCTCTGGTGGAATACACCCATTACCACTTCTCTGCGGAAGAAAAACTGATGGAATTCTACGGTTATCCGGAAACCGATGGGCATACCAGGAAACATAAAGATCTGATTTGTCAGGTTTTAGAATACAGGGATCAGGTTCTTGCGAACGATCTGCCTGCCAAGGCGGGCTTTACAAATTTCATGGAACACTGGCTCGTGCGTCACGTTTTGGAGGAAGATCGAAAGTACGGCGCATTTCTTAATGAAAAAGGGGCCAATTGAGTTTTTAGAAGAGTGCTTGCATAACCATGCAGAGTGGTGAAACCGTTTCTTCTTCATCCTGAGTTTTCGGATGGACAGTAACTAAACCTGGCCGGGCAGCTTAAGCTATATTGATTGACCCGGGCGTATAAAAAGTTTATATTTAGAGTACTAGCTAATTTATTATTTATTCTTACAGAGTGCATCAGCATGGGCTGGGGTTGTGCCTTTGACCAAATCCAACCAGACCAAACGAGGGTATAGCGCATTCCGCCAAAAAGGACAGCTTTGATAATAACATTGTTAACATGACAGCTGCAGGTGAACACCATGAAAAAGACAATGAGCACCTTCTTTAGATTCAGCCGAAGCTTGAGACGAATTGCCGCGGTATTCATGCTGGTCTCTTTCCTCCCCACAGCAGTTCTGGCTCTTCCCACACTCCCCCAAGTGACCAACGGCGCCGCAAACATAAGCACCAGCGGCAGCGCGATGACGGTCACCAACTCGGCCAACGCCATAATCAACTGGCAGAGCTTTTCGATCGGCAGCAATGAGACCACGAAGTTCATCCAGCCCTCCGCTGCAAGCGCAGTACTGAACCGCATTACCGGCGGCGACCCCTCTAAAATACTGGGTATTCTTCAATCCAACGGCAAAGTGCTGCTGATAAACCCCAACGGCATCCTGTTCGGGCAGAACGCAAGAGTAGACGTGGGGGGGCTGATCGCTTCCACCCTCAACGTCACAAACCAGGACTTCCTGGCCGGTCGTATGAGCTTCAATGCCGGGCCGATAGCGGGCAAAATTGATAACCAGGGCACAATCACCACCTCCGGCGGAGGGG